>JAIDXA010000291.1 GCA_029058705.1 Paramuribaculum sp.
GTTGTTGTCGTTGACCGTATAGGAGATCTCCGTGTAGTAGCGCGATGAGCTGTCGGTGTATTTGCGACGGTAGGTCATCGGTTCAGCAACCGGCTCACGATATTCGATAGGATAGATCTGGAGAGTCGTGTTATAGAGGGCTACAGCAGCGTCAATGTCATAGACACCCGGCTCAACAGAACCGAGGAAGAAGTTGTTGCGGAACTGAATGGTCTGTCCGTTTACATCGACATTGAAATTGTCGCGGGTAGAAGGTGTTGCTTCTTCAATTGTGACATTTTTAAGCGTGATGACCTGGTTTACCATATCTGCTGTCAGCTCGCCTTTATGAGCCGGATAAACAACCTCGGCTGACGAAACCGCAGCAGGCATTGTTCCGGTCGGAGCAATCTCAAACAAACCATAGTAAACAGCATTTTTGCCTTCCCATCCGCCGGGAATCACATCGCCTTTATTATATCCGCTGTTATATGCGAATATAAGTGAAGATGCGGTTTCATCTTTCACATATACATATGCGCCATCGACATAGACAACAGTCAGCTCACCGTTCATTCTGGCTACATCACCTAATGTCGGGATAGCCGCGATAAACTCGGCGAGAGTGTTGCAGACTGATTTGACAGTCAAAGTGTAGGAAGCCGAGCCTGCAGAATATTTGTCGGTCTGTTCGGAAGAGGCTGTGATGGTCGTAGTGCCGGCCGACAGAAGCTGAACCGAACCGTCGGCCGCTACAGTGGCCACCGATTCATCGCTTGACGCATAGCTTACAGCGAGATTGTTCGGGTTGATCAGTTCGGGAGCGCTGAACGTTTCGTTGAGATAAACTTCATATTTTGAAGCGGGGAAACGGAGACCGGGCAAATCAAGATCAACATCCTTACTGTAGGTAATCTCAATTTTGGTAAGCGTTTTCGTCGCAGATGCGAACGACTGGAAAACGACTTCTTCAGGGAATGCTGTCAAGGCTTGCCACACACCTTCTGTTTTTGAAGTGGTGTTGTCCCAGTCATAAGAATCGTCATCCAGCGGGCATCCGAAAATCATTTCGCTTTGATAGGTCATGACAATTTTCTGGATTTTGCAACCAGGAACTCTAATGGCAATTTTAGCCCAGTTCGTGTCAGTAACCTTCATAAAGCGAAGTCCGTCCGTCCAAAGGCGGAATCCATTTCCGCCACCTTTTGTAAACTCAATCTGGGAATCGCCGTTTTCGATAACTGTACCGGAATTCAGATAGGTCGTAGCACCCCTCTCCATTCCGTAGTCATTGTTCTTAAAATCCCAAGTCACCACGTCGGCCAAAGCCATCGCGGTAATGTTCAGGATCATGAAAAGAGAAAGTAAAAGTTTTTTCATATGCAATGAGATAATTGATTGATGATTCGCAGCAAATATACAAATTTTTAATGTTTCACACATTAATTACTGTCTCTTAAACACATCA
>JAIDXA010000292.1 GCA_029058705.1 Paramuribaculum sp.
TGACTCCTACAGGATTCAAACCTGTAACCTTCTGATCCGTAGTCAGATGCTCTATTCAGTTGAGCTAAGGAGCCATTTGGCTTAACGCTCTCTTGCGTTTGCGAGTGCAAAGTTAGTACGGAATTTTGGAATAACCAAATTTATCAATCTTTTTTTTCGATTTTTTTTCAAAGGAAACAAAAAAGCGACAAAAAACACACCCCTGCCGGCAACTGATGTTTCGATAATTCTTGGTAACTTTGCAAAACATAATCAACGCCGTCAGGTTACAACATTCCCTAAAACACCATTCTTACTGTAAATGAACAACGAAACCATTCAGGGCAATCTTCAGATCCTCGCAACCGGCAAGATAGCAAAACTGCTATGGGACTATAGCATTCCGGCCGTCGTCGGGATGCTTGTCATGTCGCTCTACAATGTCATCGACCGCATCTTCATCGGGCAAGGTGTGGGCCCCGAAGCAATTGCGGGACTCGCCATAACATTTCCCGTCATGAACGTATCGGCCGCCCTCGGCGTTCTGATCGGAGCCGGGGCCAGCGCCAAAGTCTCAATTATGCTCGGAGCCAAAAACCAACGCGGCGCAGAAACAGTTTTGGGAAACTCATTTGTTCTGATTCTGATAAACGCTACACTTTATCTGACACTGTTCGGCATTTTTCTCGACGACATTCTGCTGTTGTTCGGTGCAAGCCAGACAACCCTCCCCTACGCACGCGACTTCATGAGTTACATAATGCCCGGAATGCTCGTCATGAACATCGGATTCACACTCAACAACGTAATGCGATCATCGGGCTATCCCGTAAAAGCAATGACTTCAATGTTTCTCGGCGCAGGAATCAACCTGATACTTGACCCGATTTTCATATTCGGATTCGGATGGGGAATCAAAGGCGCAGCGATTGCGACAGACATCGCGATGAGCATTTTTGCGGCAAGAGTGGTCTATCATTTCTGCCATAAAAAAACAACCCTGCGTTTCACCCGCGGCTCCTACAGGCTCCGCTCCGGTATTGTGTGGGGCATCATCGGGATAGGCGCCGCTCCATCGCTGGTCAACCTTGCCTCCTGTTTCATAAATGTGATCATAAACAAGAGCCTGTACACATATGGAGGCGACAATGCAGTCGCCGCCGCCGGAATCTTCGTCACGTTCACCTCGCTGCTGACAATGGTCGTCGTAGGAATATGCCAGGGAATGCAGCCGATCATCGGCTACAACTATGGAGCCGGACAAATCAGCCGCCTCAGGCAAACCTACTCGCTTGCCGTTGTCTGGAGCACAGGAATTGTCATCATCGGAACCCTGATCGGACAGATGTGCCCATCGGTGATAGCCCGCGCGTTCACGACCGATCCTGTCCTGATCGGAACCACCGACCGCGCTCTTTCGCTCTCAATGACAATGTTCTGGGTCGTCGGATTCCAAATCGTATCGACCACATTCTTCCAAAGCATCGGAAAGGTCTGGAAATCGATTTTCCTAAGCCTTTCGCGCCAGGTCATATTTCTGATCCCGTTGCTGATTGTTCTTCCCGCCAGATTCGGACTTGACGGGATCTGGGCTTCATTCCCGATGAGCGATGTTTGCGCGACCATCGTAACCATCGCAATGATCGCATTCCAGATGAAAGCCATAAAACAGGAAAACGCTGCACTACCCCCCGGCAGCAACCAGCTTTAAAACATAGCTCTTCAACACCTTTTTGCACTCTAACGACCCAATTATACCGACAAATTGAATTTTACAACGAAAAAGTTTGCATAATCACCAATTTGTAACTATTTTCGCATTAATCAAATTAAATACCCTCTGAAATCCTAAACCAAAATTTAAATGAGTTACCTGAAATTTGATAAAAACCTGATGATTAACCTTGAGCAATCACTTCTCAAAGAAACGCTCAGGACTAATCAGTCAGGGGCCTATCACTGCTCTTCGGTGGTGGATTGCAACACGCGCAAACAACATGGGCTGCTCGTGATTCCCATCCCCGAATTCAACAACAGCTGGCACGTCATGCTCTCGTCGCTCGACGTATCTGTGATCCAGCACGGAGCCTCTTTCAACCTTGGGTTGCACCGCTACAACGGAGGTGTCTACAGCCCAAACGGCCATAAGTACATCCGCGAGTATGACTATGAAAGCGTGCCAAGAACAACCTATCGCGTCGGTGGTGTCATCCTGACAAAAGAAAAAATTTTCATTTCAAATGAAAACCGAATCCTGATCCGCTATACACTTGTCGAAGCCCATTCTCCGACAACACTGCGTTTTCGCCCGATGCTTGCATTCCGGGAAGTCAACCAGCTGGTAGTAGCCAACAACGCCCTCAACGGAGAGTGCCCTCCCGTCAGCAACGGCGTCAGCTGCTGTCTCTATCCTGGTTATCCAGACCTATACATGCAGTTCAACCGCAAGCCCAACTGGGTTTACGAACCGAACTGGTATAAGGGATTCGAATACATCAAGGATCTTGAACGCGGTGTGCCATACACCGAAGACCTCTGGGTGCCGGGATATTTTGAGATTCCAATCAAGAAAGGCGAATCAATAATTTTCTCCGCAGGCATTTCCGAGGCAAGCCCACGTTCTCTTACAAAAATGTATGAAAACGAAATTGCGACCAGAACCTGCCGCACAAGTTTTTTCAATTGCCTGAAAAACGCAGCCAAACAATTCTACCTCCGCGATAAAGACGGAATGTTTCTGCTATCAGGCTATCCATGGGGCAAAGTCCTCGCGCGTAACACATTCATGGCTTTGCCGGGAACGACGATCGCCATCGATCACCGCGCCGACTACGAAGCGATAATGGATACTGCCGCAAAAGCTCTCCGTCATTACATGATTACCGGAGAGCCGGACTCCCGTATCCGCGGGATAGATCTCCCCGACATTCCCCTCTGGTGTGTCTGGGCTCTCCAGCAATACGCCAAAGCCTACGGCAATGATGCTGCGAAAGAAAAGTATCTGCCACTGATTGCCGAGATAATGGAATACTTACTCGACAACCGCCACCCAAACCTCATTGTCCGCCCCGACGGACTTGTCCACACCAATGGATCAGACTCCCCTGTTTCATGGATGAACGCAGCGTGGAACGGACGCCCCGTTGTTCCGCGAACCGGCTTGCTCGTCGAATTCAATGCCTTGTGGTATAACGCCCTTGTGTTCGCTTCTAATCTGATCGAAAACGAATCGGACTACTCCGCACTCCACGAACATATCGAAAAGACCGCCCAGAACCTTAAAGGCTCATTCGTCGCAACTTTCCTCAACGACTACGGATATCTCTTCGACTACGTCAACGACAACTACGCCGACCCATCGGTGCGCCCGAACATGGCAGTAGCGATCGGTCTCGACTACTCACCGTTAGATCGTCGTCAGCGAAAGGGTGTTCTCGACGTTATAACCCGCGAACTACTCACACCCAAGGGACTCCGGACTCTCTCGCCAAAGAGCTTCGGCTATCGCCCGTTCTACCTCGGATCACCTGAAGAACGAGAAATGGCTCTGCATAACGGACCCGCACGCCCCTGGCTATTCAGTTTCTATGCCGAAGCCTATCTGCGCGTATTCGGCCACAGCGGTGCAAGCTACATCGACCGCATGCTTATCGGCTATGAGGATGAAATGACAAACGGTTGCATCGGTTCTCTATCGCAGCTCTACGACGGCAATCCGCCGTTCGGAGGTCGCGGTGCCATCAGCCACGCCACAAACGTTGCAGGAATCCTCCGCACTATAACCACCCTCAAAAAATTCACTGTCTGATCCCACCTAATAATATAAAAAACATCGCAACATGAAAGCTTTAATGTTCGGGTGGGAATTTCCACCTCATATCCTTGGCGGACTCGGCACTGCAAGCTACGGCCTGACAAAAGGCATGTGGGAATGCGGCGACATGGAGATCGATTTCGTTATACCGCGCCCATGGGGCGACGAAGAGCGCTCGTTCGCAAACATAATCGGGGCTTCGCAAGTGCCTGTTGTGTGGCGCGACGTCAACCGTGAATACGTCGCCGACAGAATCGGGCAAGTCATGTCGCCCGACCTATATTTCGACCTGCGGAATCACATCTACGCCGACTTCAACTATCTCCACACAAACGACCTTGGCTGCATAGAATTTTCCGGACGGTATCCCGACAACCTGCTCGAAGAGATCAACAACTACTCGATATGTGCCGGAGTAATCGCACGAACATTGACATTCGATGTGATCCACTCCCACGACTGGCTGACATATCCGGCCGGTATCCACGCAAAAAAAGTAACAGGAAAGCCGTTGGTCATCCATGTCCACGCAACAGATTTCGACCGTTCGCGAGGCAAAGTCAATCCGACAGTCTTCGGTATCGAACTTGACGGCATGCACCACGCCGACCACATAATAACGGTCAGCAACCTGACCCGGCAGACCGTCATTGAAAAATACGGGATAGACCCCTCCAAGGTCACGACGGTCCATAACGCAGTAACCCCTCTGAGCGAGGATCTGCTGAATGTCGAAGTCACCAAGCCGAAAGAAAAGATTGTGACATTCCTTGGGCGAATCACAATGCAGAAAGGCCCGGAATACTTCGTTGAAGCAGCGGCAAAAGTTTTGAAAAACAACCATAACGTCAGGTTTGTAATGGCCGGATCAGGCGATATGATGGACAAAATGATCAATCTTGCAGCAGAGCGCGGAATCGCCGACCGCTTCCATTTCCCGGGTTTCCAGAAAGGCAAACAGGTCTACGAAATGCTCAAGGCTTCTGATGTCTACATCATGCCTTCTGTTTCCGAACCATTCGGAATTTCGCCGCTGGAAGCCATGCAGATGGGCGTACCTTCAATCATATCCAAACAAAGCGGTTGCGCTGAAATTCTCAACAACGTCATCAAGACCGACTATTGGGACATTGATGCAATGGCCGACGCCATCAACTCGATCGTGACCTACCCGGCAATGTATAGCCAGCTGCGCGAAGACGGTCTCCATGAAGTCAACCAGATCACATGGGACAAAGCCGGCGCGAAAGTAATCGACATCTACAACAAAGTCATCAACAAGAATTAACCACAGCTCCCCTCAACCAATAATAAATCAAACTCATGAAAGCAATCTGTTTCTATTTCCAGATCCATCAGCCCTTCCGTCTGAAACGCTATCGTTTCTTCGACATCGGCAACGACCACTACTATTACGATGATTTCGCCAACGACGACATCCTCACACGCATAGCCCAGCACAGCTACCTGCCCGCGGCCGAGACTCTGCTCCACATGCTCGAGACTTATCCGAATTTCCGTTGCGCTTTTTCAATATCCGGCGTTGCGCTCGAACAACTCGAACAATACGTTCCCGAGTTTATCGACATAATGAAAAAACTGATAGCGACAGGCCGGGTGGAAATTCTCGGTGAAACATATGCCCACTCACTATCATCGCTCATTGATCCGGAAGAATTCGCGAATCAGGTTCGTGTCCACGATGAAAAAATCATGTCGCTATTCGGAGTAAAACCGAAAATTCTACGCAACACCGAGCTTATCTACTGCGATGAAATGGCACCACAGATTCTTGATATGGGTTTCAAAGGCGTCATTACAGAAGGTGCAAAACACATTCTCGGATGGAAATCTCCAGACTATGTCTATTGTGCGGCCAGCGCTCCAAAACTGAAAATCCTGCTTCGCAATGCGAAACTGTCGGACGACATATCCCGCCGGTTCAGCGACACCGAATGGGATGCCTATCCC
>JAIDXA010000293.1:0-1217 GCA_029058705.1 Paramuribaculum sp.
TGTCTATGGGCTGGACAATGTGTGCGCCAACGAACTCGTAGAGTTTGAGAATGGAGTGAAAGGCGTTGCCCTCAACCTGGAGGAAAGTAACGTCGGTGTCATCCTGCTTAATAATGTCGACAAGGTGACCGAAAACATGTCGGTGCGTCGCACAGGCGAAATCGCCTCAATCCCGGTAGGTGAGGGGCTGCTGGGACGTGTCATAAATGTTTTGGGTGAGCCTATCGATGGTTGTGGCCCGATAACCGGCTCCCTGATGCGTCTGCCGTTGGAGCGTAAGGCTCCCGGTGTAATCTATCGTCAGCCCGTGAAACAGCCTCTTCAGACGGGTATCAAGGCGATTGATTCTATGGTGCCTATCGGACGTGGCCAGCGTGAGCTTATAATCGGCGACCGTCAGATCGGCAAGACAGCTATCGCCATTGACACAATAATTAACCAGCGCAAGAATTTCGAAGAAGGTAAGCCTGTCTATTGTATTTATGTGGCGATCGGCCAGAAAGCATCGACAATCGCCGCGCTCGTCGACACTCTTCGCCGCAGCGGGGCTCTTGAGTATTCCGTTGTCGTGGCAGCGACTGCTTCTGATTCTGCATCTATGCGTTATTATGCGCCTTTTGCAGGAGTTGCAATCGGAGAATTTTTCCGTGACACCGGTCGTGACGCGTTGATTGTCTATGATGACCTTTCGAAGCAGGCTGTAGCTTATCGTGAGATATCACTGATCCTTAAGCGTCCTTCCGGTCGTGAGGCATATCCCGGTGACATTTTCTATCTCCATTCGCGCCTGTTGGAACGAGCTGCAAAAATTATTGACAATCAGGAAGTCGCTTCGCAGATGAATGATTTGCCTGAACCTTTGAAACCTATTGTCAAAGGTGGTGGATCGCTGACTGCACTTCCAATTATCGAGACACAGGCAGGCGACGTATCTGCGTATATCCCGACAAACGTAATCTCTATCACTGACGGTCAGATCTTCCTCGAGACAGCTCTTTTCAACAGAGGTATCCGTCCGGCGATCAATGTAGGTATATCTGTTTCGCGTGTCGGTGGTAATGCCCAGATAAAGTCTATGAAGAAAGTTGCCGGAACACTGAAGATTGACCAGGCACAGTTCCGCGAACTTGAATCATTTACGAAATTTGGTGGTGATATCGATCCCGTGACTGCCCGAGTAATTGATAAAGGTCGCAAAAACGAGCGCCTGCTTATAC
>JAIDXA010000293.1:1227-2801 GCA_029058705.1 Paramuribaculum sp.
GCTTATACAACCCCAATATCATCCAATGGCTGTTGAAGATGAAGTTGCCGTGATTTTTGCAGGAACGAAGGGCTTGCTTGAAAATGTGCCTCTGGAAAAAGTGGCTGAGTTTGAAAAGCAGTATCTTCAGCTGCTTCATGCGAAATATGCCGATGATGTTCTTGAGCAGATCCGTCAGGGTCAGTTGACAGACGAGATCGTTGCAAAACTTACAGCGGTGGCAAGTGATGTTGCAAGCCGTTATAATTAATTTGAAAATTACTATAGCTGATTGTTTGACTATTTATGGCAACACTGAGGGAACTTAAAGGACGAATCGGATCGGTGGCATCATCTGAAAAAATCACTGGTGCGATGAAAATGATATCTTCCGCGAAAATGCATAAAGCGGAGATGTCATTGCGCCGTCTATTACCCTATCGTCAGCAGATCGAGACAATCATAGGCAATATTCTGTCGGCCGATGCTGAATTTAAATCGCCTCTGATTGAGCCACGGCTCGTATCCAGGGTAGGAATCGTCGTTTTCGGTTCCGATGATGGCCTTTGTGGGGCCTACAATGTCAATATATTCAAAGAACTTCTCGGTAAGGTTGCTGATTATCGCAGCGTTTATGGCGGGAAGGTCGAGATTGTTGTCTATCCGGTCGGAGCGAAAATATCTAAAGCTGTTTCAAAACTGACGGACACAAATGTCCGTGTGGAACTGCTCGAAGGTGTCAACTCAAAGACATCCGGCGAGGGGGTTAAGGTTTTTGTTGAGTCTCTACAGCAAAAGTTTCTTGCGGGAGAACTTGACAAGATCGACATCCTTTATATGAGCTTCAAGAGTGTCAGCCGGCAGCGTCCTGTCAGTGAGCAGCTCATACCGGTTGTTGCCGAGACATTTGCGGTTAATGGTGTTAAGGAATCGTGTCGTCCGTATATATTCGAACCTGACGCCAACGCAATATTCCAGATCGTTCTCCCGATGTTCCTGATGTCTGTAATGCAGGACGTCTTCACAGAGAACCGCGCTTCTGAACAGGCCGCGCGAGTCATGGCGATGCAGAGTGCAAACGATAACGCCAAAAAACTTCTCGAACAGCTGCAGCTTGAATATAACAAACTCCGTCAGCAGAGCATTACGACAGAGTTGCTTGATATTCTTGGCGGTCAGATCCGATAAATTTGTCAATCAAAAGAGAAAAGAAATAATAACAAACCAATCGAAGAATAATTTATGGGTAGTGTTAAAGATTATTTTTCATCTTTAGGGTCCGGAATATCAAGCCTTCTGAAAGGAATGCAGGTGACCGGAAAAGAATTCATCACCCCGAAGATTACAGAAAAATATCCTGAGGACCGTGAGAAAGTCCACGTTCCGGAGCGCTTTCGTGCTATTCTTGAGCTGAAGTATGATGCTGACGGCAACCACAAGTGTATTGCCTGCGGAATCTGTCAGCGCAATTGTCCAAACGGAACCATTTCGCTCACGACCAAAATGGTCATGACAGCCGATGGCAAGCAGAAACGTAAACTCGACAAATACATGTATGATCTGGGCAGCTGCACTTTCTGCCAGTTGTGTGTGAC
>JAIDXA010000294.1 GCA_029058705.1 Paramuribaculum sp.
GATTTGTGGCGGGTGGAGAGTTCGGATTCGCTGACCGATTTGCCGACGATAGGCGATTTGTCGGTCAGGTGGATCGATGTCAGACGGAAATCGGACGGGGAGAGTCCGTTGTCAGTGTTGTCGTCGGGGGCTTCGATTATCGGGATAAGAGTCTGGATTTCGTCGTCGGTGCCGATGACCCCGAGAACATCGCCCGGATATAGGCGGGTCGCTCCGTCAGGGACTGGAAGCAGTTTTCCGCCTCGCTGGATCGAGGCGATGTTGACTCCATAGCGTGTGCGCAGTTCCGAATAGGCAAGCCGGCTTCCGACGACCGGACAAGCATGTGTAACGGTCATGAACGCCAGATGGAGGTCGGCGATGACGTTGTTGTTTCTGCCCGAGCGGCGCAGTTCGCGTTCGTTAAGATTGTTAAGGAATTTCTTTTCGATTGATCGCATTCGCCGGCGCACGTTTTTCGACACCATGAATATAAGGATCAGGAAAATGGCGAGCCCGGTCGAGGCAGCCACGCTCCAGGAGTAGAAGAGCTTGAGCATGTAGACCACCAGTCCGAGCGAAATCATCAGGCGGGCGAAAGTCATGATGATCAATGGCAGATCGAAATGGGCGTTGGCTGCGATCAGACGTTGTCGCTCGGTTTTTTTCGAAGCGGGATAGGACAGCGCAATCAGGAACGGAGCCATGAAGAAGAATGTGACCAAAACGCATATAAGACGTCCCCAGCGGGGAAATATCATGCTCAGCAGTGGATAGCCCCATCCCCGCGACACGAGTATGATCGCTATCAGGACCGACGAGTAAAGCAGAATTCGCCAGACATAGCGGGAAAGCACCGAACGCCAGAGCTGGCCGGTTTCGCTTTCGCTGCTTGCATTGTCGGAATATCGGTCGATGAGGAAGTGGAGTCTTGCGGGCAGGTGTGCGGCCACAAATCTGTAGGCCGGGTCGGCCATACGGATGAAATAGGGGGTGGTGAATGTCGTCAGCACCGAAACGGCTACTACGATCGGATAGATGGACGGATCGAGTACGCCGAGCTGCAGGCCGAGTGTGGCGATGATGAAGGCGAACTCTCCGATCTGAGTCAGAGAAAATCCGGACTGGATCGCTACTTTCAGCGACTGTCCGGTGGCAAGCATTCCCGTTGTTCCGAAAACAATCATGCCGCAGACAACGACTGCCGAAAGTATCAGTATCGGCATCCAGTACTGGGCAATGATCTGCGGGTTGACCATCATTCCGACCGAGATGAAAAAGATAGACCCGAACAGGTCTTTTACCGGAGCGGTTACGTGTTCGATTTTTTCGGCGAAACTTGTTCCGGCCAGAATCGACCCCATTACGAACGCGCCAAGCGCGAGCGAGAAACCGCAGTAGACTGAGAATACGGCCATGCCGAGACACAGTCCCATCGATACGATCAGGAGGGTTTCGGAGTTGAGGAAACGGCGGTTACGGTTAAGAAGAGACGGCAGGATAAAGACACCGACGGCAAACCAGATGACGAGGAAGAAGATCAGTTTAGTTATGTTCAGGAGCATTTCGCCGCCTGCAACGGTGTTGTTGACGGCTATCGATGAGAGGACAACCATCATCACGACAGCAAACAGATCCTCGACAATTAGCAC
>JAIDXA010000295.1 GCA_029058705.1 Paramuribaculum sp.
CCTATCATGTCGTCGGGGGTGACCGGTGTGGTTTTTGCATCAAGCAATTTTTCAATGACTGTTTTCTCCGCGTAACCGTATGACTGTGGCGAGAGGGTCGATAGGATCTCTCTTGCCATGGCGCGGTCAAGCGACAAAATTCCATAATCTGACGGACGAATGATTCCCTCAAGGTCGTGGTTGAGGTTTTCAGGCATATATGGTTTCTGTTTCGTCAGTTCAGCCGGTCCGGTGAAAAACCAGCTTTCATCAGGGTTGCCGGTTGACAGAGTCCCGGTCATTCGCTCATCCGACACTATCCGAAACCGTCCTTCGAGCGGGCTGCCGGCATGTTCGGCTGTCATTATAAGAGAATCTCCATTTATTTCCGATCTGACATCAACCCATCCGATCGTTCGGTAGATGCCGCAGTAGCATACACTCGGGATGCTGTCATTATCAGTGCAGATGGTTACAATAAGGTCGTTCGGACCGACCCAAGCCCCGGCCAGATTGCGCGTTTCCGCCAACGCCGGCAACAGGGCGGCATTTGCAAGCAATGCTGTAAATATAATTTTATTTCTCATGTCAGTTGTCTGATTTCGCAATTGACCCGTAATTTTCCAAAGCCCAATTGATGAGGTTTTCGATATGTGGCATCAGGCTTGTACCTGTATCCGTCAGGGAATATTCCACTCGGGGAGGAATCTCAGCATATAGCTGTCTGGAAACAAGGCCGGCGCTTTCAAGATTTTTAAGAGTTTCGGTCAATACCTTGGGAGAAATGTCTGGAATCGCCTTGCATATTTCATTGAAGCGGATGCTGTCATTTTCAGAAAGGACACAAAGAACAAGCATTGACCATTTGCCGGAAAATCGGGATATGACATTCCGCACCGGACACTGGTCAATACGGGTATATTTTTCTAAATTAATTTTTAGGTCCAACTTCTTCATTATCAAAATCCGTTACCGGAAAGTAAGTGGCTTACGATTTTGTAACGTGTTGATTTAGTTAAAAATATGAGTTAATTTTGCATTGCTGGTTGAATTAGGCATTACGCTTGCAAAGGTAATAAATGAGTATGAGCAAACCAAATCATTACAATATGAACGAAGTGAAAATCATTAATGACGGTGAAAAATTCGCCCATGTATCTGTCGGAAAGCTAAACGGCTTTGACGGCAAGTTGTTTGTAAAGGAAGCCGCAGGCTCCACCTCATGTGAAATCTCATTCGGCACTTTGCCGGCCGGAGTTTCTGTGCCGTTCTTCCATAGCCATAAGGAAAATGAGGAGAATTATATCATTCTTTCGGGAGCGGGACGGTTTCAGGTCAACGAAGATGTGTTTGAAATAAGTGAGGGATCGGTTATCCGTGTGTCGACCGGATGCGACCGTAATCTGAAATGCACTTCAACTGAGCCGATGACATATATCTGCATTCAAGCCAAAGAGGGCAGTCTCGGTGGCTACACTATGACAGACGCCAATATTACGGAGCGGGAAAATATGCTCTGATCCACACCCCTAAGAATGCAGGACATATTGACTTGTGTCCTGTTCTTTTGCGATATGCCTTGAGTTCCGCAATGGATTTCTCAAGGCATATCGTTTTATATGAACGGGGTTTGAATTATTTTTTGTAACTTCGAGGTGAGAAACCAGATGATGACCGGAGCCGTTTCAACCGAACAGCTCCGAAATGAAAAATAACAAACCAATTGTTGTTTCAATATGATAGAAACGGATAGACTGATTTTAAGACCATGGCTTGAATCTGATGCTGCGTCACTATTCAGATATGCGAGTGATCCGGCGGTCGGACCTGTTGCCGGCTGGCCTCCCCATACAAGTATTGATGATAGTCTTGAAATTATTCGCACGGTTTTTGCAGCCCCGGAAATCTATGCAGTTGTTTTAAAGGCTACATACGAGCCGATCGGCTCTTGTGGAATAATGTTTTCAAATGGTATGCGCTCTGCCGATATGAAGCATTGTGAAGCAGAAATAGGCTATTGGATCGGCAAGCCATATTGGGGACAGGGTCTGATTCCCGAAGCGGTGAATGCATTGTTGTCAAGAAGTTTTAATGAATTGGGGATTGATGCTCTGTGGTGTGCATATTACGACGGAAACACAAAATCCAAGCGCGTATGTGAGAAAACCGGATTTAAGTATCATCATACCAATCAGGACATTGTTTCACCACTCGGCGACATACGGACAGAGCATTTCCATTTAATGACGAGAGAAGATTACAACGCCATATAATAAGAAACTGTTTAAATTTACTACGAAAAAAATGTTATAAATCATTCTTGTGGGGTTTATTGAGGTCTTTTATGGTTGTTTTCACCGAGTCTCATCGGTCACATAGCCCGCTATGCTCCCTCTTCCACCCGTAAAAACACCTCATAAAATCCTCTCAATTAATCCCACAACTAAATTTAAACAGTTTCTAAGATATGAGCAGGCGGTTGCAGGATATGACAATGACGGAATTATGGGAATTGTTTCCGATAGTTCTGACTCAGCATAACCCGCAATGGTCGTTATGGGCTGAGGAAGAGAAGCGATTGCTGTCATCGCTTCTTGGCAAGTATCATCCTGTCATCAATCATATCGGCAGTACTGCAATTCCCGGCATACAGGCCAAGCCGATAGTCGATATGCTTGTCGAGATCTCTTCTGATATGGAACGGCAAACGATAAAAGAAATATTGGAGCACAACGGATATATCTGTATGTCAGAATCTGAAAACCGTCTCAGCTTCAATAAAGGCTATACCATCGATGGATATGCCGACAAGGTGTTTCACATCCACATACGAAGAAATGGCGACAATGATGAAATTCTTTTCCGGGAATATCTGATCGCACATCCGGATGCGGCCAAGGAGTATGAGCTGTTAAAACGGTCGCTTCTGCCTAAGTATAAGAACGACCGCGATGGATACACCGATGCCAAAACCGGATTTATCGGAAATATTGTCAGATCAGCAAAAAAACATTGATGAAAATATATCAACCGAGGGCGGAGTTACGCCCATATGTGCGTTATTATTGGACACTGAAAAGCGACGAGCCTTTCAGTGTGCTGACTTTTCCTATCGGTTGCCCGCAGATTATATTTCACAAGAAAGAACCGCTTTATATTCCGGAACTCGGCGAGAGTCAGTCGCAATTCACGATCAGTGGTCAGGTGAATTTCCCGGCGCATATTCAGTCTGCCGGACGATTGGAAATGATTGTGGCGGTTTTCTATCCGCATACTGTCGGAATGTTCATCGACACACCTCCATCGGCATTCCACAATCTTGAAATTTGCGGCTATGATGTCGGAAACCGAAGACTTGACGAAACCGCACACCGGATTTTCGACAAAAAGAGCCACCGGGAATGTATTGATATTCTGGAGAACTTTCTGTTGTCAAAGATCCGTCTGTCGCTGAACATAATGAGGATTGCAGAATCAATCGGTGTAATGCTTCGCTCTCCCGACACCACGATCAACACTCTTGCAAAAAGTGGATGTCTGGGCATAAGGCAGTATGAAAGAGTGTTTCGCGACATGGTGGGTATGAATCCAAAAGAGTATGCCGGTGTAGTGCGATTTCAGAAAGCTCTGTGGCTGATGCAAAACGGCGAAAGCAATTGTGCCGGAATTGCCGCAGAGTGTGGCTATTCCGACCAGTCACACTTTATAAGAAACTTCAGGAAGTTTAGTGGATATACGCCGGTATCGTTTAGCAAAAATTGTGCTCCATACTCTGATCTGTTCACAAATCCGGCATGATGTCGCTTTTATTCTATCGGCAGTGAATCTATTCAGGTAATTTTGCGTCAAAAAAATGATGCAAGAAGTAACGCCCGAAGAAACAACACGAGCCTATGCCTTTGATATGTGGATGAAGTCGCCTATGCCGATGGTGACGTTGATCAAGACCATTGACGTGACCCGGCTGCGGCAGATCAGCCGAAAACGTGGAATGAAATTCAATATGCTGATGTGTTGGTGCATAGGCCGTGCGGCAGCACGTATAAAGGAATTTTATGTGTTGCCTGTGGGCGACAGGCTTGTCAGATATGGCTCAATAGCAGTCAACACAATCGTTGCCAATACGCAGGGGGAGGTCAGTTCGTGTGACATACCGTTTGACGAAGATCTCGGTAAGTTCAATGACGACTATCTCCGCCTGACACGCCAAGTTGCGGAATCTTGTTGCAATCATGACATCACAGACCGAATGGTAATAGGTACATCAGCGCTGGCACAGTATGATATTGATGGTGCCGTCGGGATGTACAGCGGCATATTCAACAATCCGTTCATGATCTGGGGGCGCTACCGGCACGGGTGGTTCAAGACCCGGCTTACGGTTTCATTCCAGTTCCATCACACTCAGATGGATGGTGTTCATGCCGCCCGCTTTCTAAATTATTTGCAAGATCAGATCAACGTTTTGTGAAACAGTTGTTTGGGCAAATTGACACACATTTGTTGCATCCGATGCACCTGGCCCGAAACACCTTGGCATGTCTATGCCACAGGAAACTTATCTTGCCTATGGCATTTTGCGGACATGCCGAAACGCATTTCCAGCAGCCTGTGCAGTTTTTTGAAGAGAACGAAGGGCATTTGTCTGACTTTTTCATAATTGACTGATTTTATTTTGTGCCTGAAAGAATTCCGTTGTCGTCATCAATCTCTTTTTTATGCAGTTCTACATTGCGGCTTCCCCGGCCGAAATCGATGGACATATTGAATTTGACAGCGATATATGAGCTACTTCTGCCACTGTGGGCTTTGGATATGTATGGAGCGAGTGCCGACAGATTGCGTGACTCCATCCAGTAGTTTTTCAGAAAAGCATTGAAAATTCCAAGATGCAACGACCAAGAGCCATGTCTGTATCCGGCCATTATCTGGTTCATGTTCTTTTCTTCAATTATCTCCTCGCCATACATGTTGTTTGCCGGTCCAGACATGATATTGGCGTAAACAAGCCAGTCTTTAAAATTGAAATCCATACTCAATCCGAGCCTGAAGATATTGTGGCAATGACGATAGTCTATGCCATGGCTGAAATATCTCATCAATTGTGGCGAGGCCGTAACTGTGATATGATTCTTCCACGGCCGAACAGAGAAAGAGCCTCCTATGGACAACCGCTGAAACGAGCGCTGGTTGAAAAATGTTCTCACAAACAGACCGTCTTCGAATAAGACGGATTCCATAATCGGTTTATGTTCGTTGCGATATTCGATTCGCGGATTAACGCTGACATATTCACTCTCGAACGATGCGTCAAATGATTGTTCTGTCACTCTGAACGGTTGCAGTCCCTGATTTCCCCTGCGTATCAAGCCAGACTGTATAGGCTGGGAAACGTTACTGATTTCAGCCGCAGACGGCATTGTATAGTCAAGTGATGCGGTATAGCGCAGGAACAATGAGGACAAAGGTTTGCAGGTGATGGTTGCCGCCGGCAAAACAAACACTTTGTCTATATTTTCCCCGGTGTGTCCGATGTGCCGGTAGGCAGCTCTTAGATTTCCCATTAACGACCAGTTGCCTAAACGATTGGAATATTCTCCAGCAAGGGCGGTCTCTGAACTTGTTATTTTTATTATGGCAGGAATGGTCTGATGGTAAGTATTGCCGATTGCGGATCGACTGTCTGACAGCCCGAGACTCCACACCATGTTGCCTGAACGTTTTTCATACATGCCAAGAACTTTCCATGAATACTTATTACCCTTGACGCGATTGGTTTCTGTGGCATTATCCTCAGAATACTCGTGCAGCATATGCGAATGCATATAAGACCCCTGCGCATCAATCATAAAACTTCGGCAGTCCGAAAGCTTATGCAGATAATAAAATCCAATGTCTGGTGAAACCGAACGCTCCTCTGTGTGTTCGGTTACCAGTATGGGAATTTCCGAATATGATGTGTTAAGGATGGAATATCGGTCACCTTCTTCCTGATTCGGCACATCGTTGAGATCAATCCCTATCCTAACATTAAACATATTTCCGGACGGATGCAGATAGTTATAGTTGAGGGTGCTTTCAAATCCTGATTGACCGACAGTGACAGGCATTCCCTTTTCTTGTCGGGCAACGGTATGGCCGGGATAGTGCCATGTCTCATTATAGTCTCTGATCCATTGGTCTTTATGTTGTCCCATATAGCCGGCGTTCACACTAAACACCGAACGGTTTCTGTCGTATTGCCCTGCGATATGGTCTATGGTGGCCCAGCGTCCATCTTCGACGGCCGTGAATGTGTCAAATGAAAGGACTCCGCCGTCGTCATGACGAACCGTGATATAATCAATGACAGCCCGCGCGCCGGCATAGCGCACTCCAGGGTTGTCGTGGTATTCGATTCGAATGATATCCTGCGGTCTGACCGCCGCAATCTGAGATGCTGTTGCTTCGATGCCGTTGATACATAGAACTGCATCGCCTCCGCCGGTTACGGTGACTGCATTTGTCATCGGATCGATCCTAATACGCGAAAGGTGCAGTCTACGTAGCAGATCCATGCCGTCGGCCGATGTCCGTAGGATTTCCTTATCGGGCCTGATTAACATCCGGTCTGTTTTATTTATGACCGGAGTAGCCTTGACCGTAATTTCATCGAGAATCAAGGGGGATATGGAATATTCAGTTGAATCGGTTTCGGTTGCTGGTGATTCGATGTTGTTGGAGTACATAGCGGGTGCTGTGGCGCAAATGAATGCCCACATTAAAAATTGTCTGAACATGTAATTGGAATTATTAGAGAGCGTTTCTTAGAAACTGTTTAAATTTACTACGAAAAAAATGTTATAACTCATTCTTGTGGGTTTATTGAGGTCTTTTATGGT
>JAIDXA010000296.1 GCA_029058705.1 Paramuribaculum sp.
ACCATACGCCGGACGGTGAATCCAGTCAAGAACCACAGTGTCAGATGGAATCTGCTTGCGAAACAGAAAGCTCCCTGACAGAAGCACAGATGCCGGATTTGGAATCCGATGTCCCTGAGCTGCATGAAGAGGCTGTTGTCACTTCACTCAACGAACAGCCTGAAGAAGAGACAACCGATAGCACAGCTCCTGTTGAGCCTACAGGCGAAGAGTCTGCACCAGTTGATTCAGAAACCGTTTCACCGGCCGAAGATGAGCCAGAACAACAGACAGCAATTCCCGTGACAGTCGACCTGTCGACAGCAGAAAAGACAGAAGAAGCACCAGAGGCAACGGCTGACGCAAAAACAGACTGCCTCGTCGAAGAAGCGGAAGAATACGTAATTGTCCGGAAAAAGAAAAACTATTTCTGGCTTGGCATTTTCATTGGCCTGATCCTTGGATTCGCCTTAGGGTTGATGGCCTTGTTTGCCTATTTGGTCCAGAACATGAAAATAAGCATCGAAGATCTGATTTACTGACCTAATCCACAGTGGACAAAATTAACTTAATTCTGGACTTCCATTCCGAGGGAAAGAACAAAAGAATGCCTTAAATTACTTTAATTATTCAAAAGGAATAACTTTAAATAGATAATTTTAACATCAGATTTTACATTCCGGATGTTATAATATTTAATTTTGCGTTGGAAATCAGCAGTGCTGGTTTCCACATCTCTATAGTCAAACAACCCTCTACTATCATTCAACCCGATTATTATGAGTACTACTGTCAACATACGGGAACTTAACGAACTCGTAGCCAGTAAAAACAATTTTGTAAACCTTATCACTCAGGGCATGAATCAAGCAATTGTCGGCCAGAAACATCTTGTTGACTCGCTGCTCATCGCCCTTCTCGCAAACGGGCACGTTCTTCTCGAAGGAGTTCCCGGTCTGGCAAAAACGCTCGCCATAAAAACACTCGCACAAGTCATAAACGCCAAATACAACCGCATACAGTTCACGCCCGACCTTCTTCCCGCAGACGTCATCGGAACGATGGTCTACAGCGTAAAGAATGAACAGTTTCAGATCAAACGCGGACCAATTTTCGCCAACTTCGTTCTCGCTGACGAAATTAACCGCGCTCCGGCCAAAGTTCAAAGCGCACTTCTTGAGGCCATGCAGGAACGACAGGTCACTATCGGCGAGACAACATTCGCCCTTGACGAGCCTTTTCTCGTAATGGCCACACAGAACCCGATTGAGCAGGAAGGAACCTATCCGCTTCCAGAAGCGCAGGTCGACCGTTTTCTGCTGAAAGTCGTCATCGGCTATCCCTCCAAATCAGAGGAAAAGATCATAATACGCCAAAATATCTCACCCGTCAGAAACGAAGTGCGCGCACTCCTTGACCCCGAGGAGATTCTCGAAGCTCAGGGAATCGTCAAAAACATCTATCTTGACGAGAAGATCGAGCAATATATCGTAGACATCGTTTTTGCGACACGTAACCCGGCAGAATACGGGCTTAAGGATCTTGCGGGAATAATTTCGTGCGGGGCGTCGCCCCGCGCCTCAATCGGCTTGGCACGCGCAGCACGTGCATATGCATTCCTGCGACAGCGTGGCTATGTGATTCCGGAAGATGTCCGCGCCGTTTGCCACGACGTTCTACGTCACCGCATCGGGCTCTCTTACGAAGCGGAAGCCAACAACATCACTGCCGACGAAATCATATCAGAAATCCTCGACAAGGTCGAAGTGCCCTGATAATCCCAAATTGGATTTTTTGAAGCGATGGAAGCCAACGAACTTCTAAAAAGGGTTAGACGGATCGAAATCAAGACCCGTGGTCTCTCGCAAAACATTTTTGCGGGCGAATACCACACTGCGTTCAAAGGCAGGGGCATGACATTTTCGGAAGTCCGCGAATACCAGTATGGCGACGATATCCGAGACATTGACTGGAATGTTACGGCACGACACAACCGTCCTTATATCAAAGTCTATGAGGAGGAACGTGAGCTGACAGTCATGCTCCTTGTCGATGTGTCAAACAGCCGCTTGTTCGGCGCCATAGGCGAAGAGAAGCGGGAAATGATTGCCGAAGTCGCCGCAACAATAGCCTTTTCCGCAATTCAGAACAATGACAAGATCGGAGTCATCTTTTTTTCGGACAAGATCGAGAAATTCATTCCGCCCAAGAAAGGGCGAAAGCATATTCTTTTCATCATCAGCCAGCTGATAGATTTCACGCCGGAAAACAAAGGAACAGATATCGCCAACGTTCTCCGCTACTTTTCGGACGCACAGAAAAAACGTGCGACAACATTTCTCATCTCCGACTTTATTGACACACACGATTATTCGAAAGCCCTTTCAGTCGCATCAAACAAACATGACCTGATAGCGATCCAGATCTACGACAAGCGGGATGAAACCCTCCCGGACATAGGGCTTGTCAATGTGCAGGATCTCGAAACCGGCGGATCGCGATGGGTCAACACATCGTCGTCGGCCGTGCGCAAAGCATATAACCGTCAGTGGTATGACAGCCAGCAACAGATGAACTCGATACTGAGCCGTTGCGGCGTTGACCTCGCATCCATCTCAACTAACGAAGATTACGTCAAGGCCCTTAAGGCGCTGCTTCAGCGTCGGGGCGTCAGGTAACGCAGAATCTATGAAATCATTTCGCAGCATAATTATCTTCATCTCGGTGTTTCTGGCAAGTTCATTCGCCACGTCGGCCGCCCAGATAAAAGCCACGGCAACACTTGACTCGGTTGCAATCCTTATGGGGAAACAGACCGCGCTCCACATTGAAGTAGTCGGAGAGCTGTCATCGGAAGGCTCACTCGGTGTAATCGACTCTATGTGGCGTCAGGTGGAGATAATCGACATGGGACATCCTGAAATCTCCGAACTTGGAAACGGCCGCAGGGAACTGCGGCAGGACATAACGATTCAGTCGTTTGACTCCGGCATGTATGCCATACCGCCGGTTCTCTACCTGCAACCGGGTGAGACAGTCGCGACAAACAGTCCGGTGCTGAAAGTAATTCCCGTTCCTATTGACACACTGAAGACGATTCATGACTATGCGGATGTCCATGAAATTGACCGCAAGCTGTTTGACTATCTTCCTGACTGGGCAACCGACTACGGTCTATGGATTCTTCTTGCCATAGTGGTGATAGGCCTGAGTCTATTTGTGTACTTCAAATGGCTTCGCGAGGGCAAGATACCCCTGCTGCCGAAGCGCAAACCTATTCCGCCCTATAATCTTGCTATCCAACAGCTCACACACCTGAAATCAGAGAAACTGTGTGAAAAAGGCGAAGAAAAACAATATTATACCCGCCTGACGGATATTCTCCGTGCATATCTCGAGGGTCGTTTCGGCATAAATGCCATGGAAATGACATCGACACAGATACTTCAGTCTCTCCAGTCCAATGAAGAGACCCGCGATTCACACAAAATGATGGAATTGATTCTCGAAACAGCCGACTTTGTAAAATTCGCCAAAGTCCGCCCGCTTCCGGAAGACAACATGACAGTTATGGAATCAGCTGTACGTTTTGTTGAAGAGACCAAACCTGCCGACCATCCCGAAACGGACGGAGAGCAGCAGGGAAACACGAAAAAATAACCAACGACCATGCATTTAGCTCATCCGTCATATCTTTGGCTTCTGCTTCTGATCATACCGCTTGCAGTGTGGTATGTCATGAAATGGCGCGCCAAATACCCGACCCTCGGACTTTCGACAACGTCCGCCTTTAAAAAAGCTCCGCGAAGTTATAAGGAGTATCTTCTTCACGGGCTTTTCGGACTCCGGCTGCTCGCTATCGCCGCCCTTATAGTCATTCTGGCTCGTCCGCAGATACGAGACAAATGGAGCAAGACCAATACCGAAGGGACTGACATAGTCATCGCCCTTGACCTCTCGACAAGTATGCTCGCAAAAGACTTTCAGCCTAACCGCTTTGAAGCGGCAAAGAAAGTGGCGGCCAATTTCGTAGCCGGACGAGAGTCAGACAATATGGGACTCGTCATTTTTGCAGGAGAGTCGTTCACGGCGCTTCCGATGACAACGGACAGATCGCTTCTTTCGAATTACATCAACGATCTGAGCATCGGCATGCTTGAAGACGGCACTGCCATCGGCGACGGGCTGGCAACGTCCATCAACAGAATAAAAGACGGACAAGCCAAATCCAAAAGCATCATTCTGCTGACCGACGGATCCAACAATACAGGAAACGTAGCACCTCTTACAGCTTCTGAAATAGCAAAGAAATATGGCATAAAAGTCTACACTATCGGCGTCGGCAAGAACGGCAATGCCCCCTACCCGACCCAGGATGTCACAGGTCGGATAACCTATACGAACCTGCCGGTTGTCATAGACGAAGCGACACTTCAGAACATAGCGAACACGACGGGGGGGAAATATTTCCGTGCGACAGACAACAGCGTTCTAGCCGATATTTTCAAGGAAATCGACCAGCTGGAAAAATCGAGGATCGACGTTCAGAATTTCTCTCACGCAGAAGACTATTATCTGCCGTGGGCTCTCATTGCCCTTGGATTACTTCTAATCGAGTTCCTGATCCGTCATCTGTGGCTCAGGCCGCTCCCCTGATTCCGGTCTCTCCAAAAACCAGTTTATAATCTCCAGCCATCCAGACCATGATCCATATAGCAAATCCAGATCTACTTTATCTACTGCTGCTTATACCTTTGACAGCAGCAATATATGCCCTCGGCCGATCGCTAAGAGGACGCCGTCTGAAAAAGTTTGGCGGCACTGATGTAATTTCAAGACTGATGCCCGACGTCTCACGCTACATGCCGACCGTCAAGATATGCATCGAGCTTGCCGCTCTTTTTTTCATCATCATCGCTCTGTCGCGTCCGTTCGTCTACACAGCCGACCCTGATTCTGAATCGGCCACGTCGGAAACGACTTCCGGAATCGAGGTCATGATCTGTATGGACGTCTCCAACTCCATGCTCGCATCGTCGACAGACGACCCCAAGGGAGTCAGCCGTCTGCAGCGCGCGAAATTCATTCTTGAAAAGATGATAGCTTCGATGCAGAACGACAAGGTGGGTCTTATCGTTTTCGCCGGGGAAGCCTACACCCAGCTTCCGATCACCAACGATTATCTGTCGGCAAAGATGTATCTCAACACGATTACAACCGATATGGTGCCGACTCAGGGAACCGCGATCGGAGCCGCCATAGACATGGCAGTCAATTCATTCAATCCAGAAAGTGATTTCCAGAAAGCGATAGTTGTCATAACCGACGCTGAAAATTTCGAAGATGATGCACAGGAAGCTGCCAAACTCGCAGCAAAAGGAGGAATTCAGGTCGATGTGATCGGTCTGGGGACTGAAAAAGGAGCTCCCATACCCCTGCCAGGCTCACCCGGTGAATATTTCACCTATGACAATGGACAGCCTGTCATAACCTCATTTGATCCGAAAGTCGCGGAAGCTATTGCAAAGGCCGGCAACGGGGTCTACATCAACGGATCATCGAGCCGGGCTGTCGGAGAACTGAAAGATCAACTTGACAAACTATCCAAAACGGAATACACCCGCCACGGAATGCCGGACAACACCAACGAGCTATATCCGATAGCCGTGATACTGGCTTTATTACTTCTGGTTGCCGATGTATTCCTGCCCTACAGCAAGATAAAGTGGCTTACCAAAATCAATTTCTTTACAAAAAATTGAAATCACCATGCATCGCACTTTCATAATTCTCATACTCCTTGTTCTAATGCCTTCGTCAGCTGTCTACGGAGCTGACACCAAGCAGGAGCGCAATTTCATTGTCGAGGGTAACAACCTTTACAAGCAGAAACGTTTCGCCGAGGCAGAAACAATGTATAAGAAAGCTCTGACTGTCTCCCCGACTTCAGAGGTCGCGCGCTTCAATCTGGCATCAGCACTGATCCGTCAGAGCGGTTCAGCGGATCCCAACTCCGGCAACACCCCGCTTTCCGATGCCATAGCTTTGCTGAGCGATCTTGAAAAGACAGCGCAGACAGCTGCAATTGTGGAGAAAGCAGCATATGATCTTGGCAACATATCGTTTAACGCCCAGCAATATCAACAGGCGGTTGAACATTACAAAAACGCGCTCCGCAAAAATCCAGACAACGACAAAGCCCGCGAGAACCTCAGGCT
>JAIDXA010000297.1 GCA_029058705.1 Paramuribaculum sp.
ATGTGCTCGCTCTACATCAACGGACATCCCCACGGACCCGTACAGGGCATCACAACCTGTCAGCTCCACATGCGTAAGTTCAACGATGGCGACACAATCACAATCGAGCCCTGGCGCTCGGCTGCCTTCCCCGTTGTCCGCGACCTTATGGTTGACCGCAATGCCTTCGACAAGATTCAGCAGGCCGGCGGTTATGTGTCGTTCAACTGCGGAGGCGCCCAGGATGCCAACAGCCTTCCCATCTCGAAAGAAGTTGCTGACATCGCAATGGACTCGGCTACATGTATCGGCTGTGGTGCATGTGTTGCAGCCTGCAAGAACGGTTCGGCAATGCTCTTCGTTTCGGCCAAGGTAAGCCAGTTCGCGCTTCTTCCTCAGGGTCAGGTGGAGCGTGCCCGTCGTGCGCGTGCCATGGTCCGTCGCATGGATGAGCTCGGATTCGGCAACTGTACGAATACAGGTGCATGTGCGGCTGAATGTCCCAAAAATGTTCCTCTGAGCAACATTGCCCGTCTAAACCGCGAATTCATCAAAGCAAAGATCGCCGACTGATAGTCGGGCATCACAATAGCCATTTAAGACGGCGCGCCTTCATGGGTGCGCCGTCTTTTTTGTCGGCCATATGCTTCGCGGGCGGCAGTCCGTTTCCAGGGACGCGTGTGGCCGTGTCGCCGGTATGCTTGATATTCCGGTTTCCTCCTTCATAATTCTTACCGGTGCTGTACGTTCAGTGTATATGCTGGTTCATTTTGCTCCAATTGCGATGCTCCTGCCGGGATGTGTCGTCGGTTCGGTTAAAAAAGAGTAACTTTGCTGCATGTGGAGCAATCATAAACCAGGCATATATGACGAACATTCGGAATATGGCGACGATTGTCTTCTGATGAAGAATCAATACGGAAATGTCCTTATTGTCATTGTCCTGGACCCGGTCGTCGATATCGGCTCATCGGGAAAATCCAAGGCAAAAGCAAGAAAGAAAAACAGGCGGTAAAAGCGTTGCGGATGCCCACGGGGCATTCGACGCCGTCCTGATGCTGATGGATTGCGGTGAACTTTGCTACGGTTGTATTGTTTATAACCACGAGAAACGAAAATAAAGGAAAAATTTCGCTAATTTGTGATGAAAGTTTCATAATTTTGTAGTGATAACCGGAATTCAGATTTAATGTCCTTGCAAATTACCGATAATATTTATTCAGTGGGGATTGATGATCCCTCTGTCAGAGTGTTCGAGGCACAATATCCGACACCGTATGGAATGAGCTATAACTCATATGTTATAGCCGACAGGCGGATCGCGGTATTGGATTCTGTTGAATCCGGTGGCGGCGAGCGGTGGATTGCCGGAATCCTTGACGCTACCGGAGGCCGGTTGCCCGACTATCTGGTTGTCCAACATATGGAACCGGATCATTCGGCCAATATTCTTATGGCGCTCGATCGATTTCCTGCGCTGAAGATAGTCACGAGCGCTCCGGCGGCGAAAATGTTGCCGCAGTTTTTTCCTGAGTTTGATTTTTCTGACCGTGTGGCTGTCGTAAAAGAGGGCGACAATCTGTCGCTTGGCGAGCATACGCTCAGATTTTTATCCGCACCGATGGTTCATTGGCCGGAGGTGATTGTCAGCTATGAGGAAAAAACAGGCACTCTCTTCTCGGCCGATGCGTTCGGCAAATTCGGAGCCATCAGCCATGAGGATGACTGGGTTTCGGAGGCGCGCCGCTACTATGTCAATATTGTCGGGCGCTATGGAGCGCAGGTTGCATCGCTGCTTAAGAAGCTTGTCGGACTCGACATTGTCCGCATCGCTCCGCTCCACGGACCGGTGCTCGACGGAGATCTGCAGCGATATATCGGTCTTTACGGCTTGTGGAGTTCATATGCTCCTGAGGCCGACGGCGTCCTGATTGCCTATGCGTCGATCTATGGCGGAACCGCAGAGGCGGCTCTTGATCTTGCCGGGGCGCTTCGCTCGCGCGGTGTGGGCAACGTTGTGGCTATGGATCTGACATCCTGCATGATGAGTGAGGCTGTGGCGCAGGCATTCCGACTGTCGACACTTGTTGTGGCATCGCCCACCTACGATGCGGATCTATTCCCCGTGATGAATGAATTCATCCACCACCTCGGAATGAAAAACTACCGTAACCGCACGGTCGGCTACATCGAGAACGGATCGTGGGCTCCGGTTGCTGCCAGAAAGATGTCGGCTATGCTGTCGGCCATGCCGGGAGTTGTCGGGCTTGAGCCTGTGGTGACTGTGCGTTCGCGTCTCAACAGCGGGTCGCGTTGCCAGCTTGAACAGCTTGCCCGGTCGATAGAAGAAACAATACAGACAAAATAATTTATTAACCACAATTCAACAAACTCAACCACTATGGAATTTCTTACTGATGAAAAGCTCCTTATCGTAGGTGCGGCCGGCATGATCGGCTCAAACATGGCCCAGACTGCCATGATGATGAAACTCAGCTCCAACATCTGTCTCTACGATCCTTACGCTCCCGCGCTCGAAGGTGTGGCAGAAGAGATGTTTCATTGCGCTTTTGAAGGTGTCAACCTGACATTCACATCTGATATCAAGGAAGCGTTTACCGGAGCGAAATATATCGTGTCCAGCGGTGGTGCGGCCCGTAAAGCCGGCATGACCCGTGAAGACCTTCTTAAAGGAAATGCCGAAATCGCTGAGAACTTCGGTAAGAATGTGCGTGAATACTGTCCTGATGTCAAATTCGTTGTGGTTATCTTCAACCCGGCGGACATCACCGGTCTGATCACACTCCTTTATTCAGGATTGAAACCCTCGCAGGTTGCCACGCTCGCAGCGCTTGACTCTACCCGTCTGCGCAGCGAACTCTCGAAATATTTCAAAATTCCCGCCGACAAGGTCCAGAACTGCCGCACGTTCGGCGGCCATGGCGAGCAGATGGCTGTTTTCGCTTCGACCGCTACGGTTGACGGAACTCCGCTTAGCGAACTTATCGGAACAGAAAAACTTCCTCTTGAAGACTGGGAAGCTCTTAAAGTACGCGTGATCCAGGGCGGAAAGAACATCATCGATCTCCGCGGACGCTCTTCGTTCCAGAGCCCGGCTTATATATCGATCGAAATGATCGCAGCCGCAATGGGTGGCAAGCCCTTCACCTGGCCCGCCGGCACATATGTCAACGACGCCCAGTTCCAGAACATCATGATGGCCATGGAAACAACGATCGACACAACAGGCATCCACTACAAGGAAGTTGCCGGAACCGATGCCGAGAAAGCTGAACTCGAAAAGAGCTACAAACACCTTTGCGAAATGCGTCAGGAAGTCATTGATCTTGGAATCATGCCTCCTGTGGAAGACTGGAAAAAGCTCAACCCCAACATGTAATTCCCGCCAGTCGAGAATATGCACGGCAGGGTGTCCGGAAAAACCGGACACCCTGTTTCCGTCTTTAGGATTCGTCCGGTAGCCGGGGTTTACGTGCCTTAAATTGATTTTCGGACTCATTTCCAACAAAAAATCAGTAAAATAGATGGTTGGCGTTGGGAATTTTGAAGAAATTTAGTAACTTTGCAGAGTTTTTTCAACCAATATTGTCCCTGTGGGAAAGTTTACAGAATATAAATTGCCGCTGAAAAGCCTGCCCGAAGGTGTTCATTCGTTTGAGTATCATTTGGGTAAGAAGTTTTTCGAGAATATGGAGAGTCCAGACATCCATGATGCGGATCTTCATGTTGCGCTTACTGTCACATATAAGCGCGACATTTATACTCTCGACTTTTCCATTACCGGAACGATCACTCTGATCTGCGACCGGTGTCTTGACGACCTGGTGATGCCGGTCGAAACAGACTATCACATCAACGTCAGATACGGAGAGGATTATAACGACGAAGCCGACGATCTGCTCGTGATTCCGGAGAGCGACAATTATCTGAACGTCGCCTACATGCTCTATGACACAGTGGCGCTGACGATTCCGATCAAACATGTTCATCCGCTGGGAAAATGCAACAGGCAGATGAGCCAGATGCTGAAAAAACACCGCGCGCGCCCGGCCGACGAAGACAGTGAACTGGAAGATCAGCTCATTGATGAAATGGAAGCGATGGACGATCAGTCCGCTTCGTCGGAAACTCCGACAGACCCGCGCTGGGACGCCCTGAAAGGGCTCGCCTCGAACGAATCGACAGACTGATTCCCATCCGTCCGCCGGAATCGGAATCAGACAGAAATATAAAAATAATAACTCAATAATAATTTAAAAACAATGGCACATCCCAAACGCAAACAATCGAAGACCCGCACTGCCAAACGTCGTACCCACGACAAAGCCGTAGCCCCCACTTTGGCTCTCTGCCCTAACTGCGGCGCATGGCACATCTATCACACTGTGTGTGGCGAGTGTGGTTACTATCGTGGCAAAGTAGCCATCGAAAAAGCAGAAATGGTCTAAAACCGTCCCGGGTCGCAAGACCTCGTCCGATGTGTTTCAGCCAGCTCACAACGATTAGCCGGCGGTGATTGGTCAAATCGCCGCCAATAATTGCATAAACGCTTCTTATTTCATCAATTCTAAACCACCTTTTCATAACAATGATAAATGCAAGAATTGCCGGCGTGGCTTCATATGTGCCGGACGATATACTTGACAACGAGATGCTCTCGAAAATGGTCGACACATCCGATGAATGGATAACCACACGTGTCGGAGTCAAGGAGCGTCGCATTCTCAAGAAAGAGGGCGAGGGATCCTCTTATCTCGGAATCCAGGCCGTCAACCGTCTGCTTGAAAAAACAGGCACGCGTCCGGAGGACGTAGACCTCCTGATATGCGCTACCTCGAATCCTGACTACAGATTCCCCTCGACCGGATCGATCATCGCCCACGGTTGTGGACTGACCCAAGCCTATGCATATGACATTCAGGCTGCGTGTGCCGGTTGTATTGTGGCTCTTCAGGATGGCGCGGCATATATCAAATCGGGACTCCGCAAGAAAGTGATTGTCGTTGCCGCTGAAATGATGTCGTCAATGGTCAATTACAACGACCGCACAACATGTCCGCTATTCGGCGACGGAGCGGCCGCTATGCTTCTCGAACCCACTGAAAAGGAAGTTGGTGTGATGGATGCCGTTTTCCATGTCGACGGAATCGGTCGTGATCATCTTCTTATGCGTGCTGGCGGATCAGTGAATCCCGCGTCGCACGAAACCGTCGATGCAGGCGACCATTACGTTTATCAGGATGGCCGGTTTGTCTACAAACATGCTGTCACCGACATGCTTGAGTCGACACTCGACATCTGCAAACGCAATAATCTCGACATGGAATCAGTCGACTATCTGATTCCCCATCAGGCCAACCTGCGAATCATCGAGGCCGTTGCCTCCCGTGCAGGAATCGATCCTGAGAAGGTCCTTGTCAATATTGAATACCGGGGCAACACATCCGCAGCCTCGATCCCATTGTGCATCTCCGAAAACGAAAGCCGTCTGAAACCGGGCGACAAACTCGTGCTGACCGCTTTCGGTGCCGGATTCACATGGGGTGCGATGTATGTCATCTGGGATATCTGACACATCGCTCCGGAGAAACCTCAGCCTGCAGGCAATCATGCCGCCATCGGGTGATCTCTGAAAAATTAACACGTGGATAGCATCTTTTAAGGTGCTATCTGTGTTTTTATTTCAGGGAGATTTTTCCCGACAGAACATAATCAAAATTCAAGCTCATGACCGAAAACCATAAAGCCGGATTCGTAAATATCGTAGGCAATCCCAATGTCGGAAAATCAACGCTGATGAATGACCTCGTCGGCGAGAGAATAAGCATAATAACATCCAAGGCACAGACAACACGCCACCGCATAATGGGCATAGTCAACGCTCCCGATTACCAGATCGTGTTTTCCGACACTCCGGGTGTGCTGAAGCCTAAGTACAAGCTCCAGGAGAGCATGCTCGACTATTCCGAGGGCGCGCTGACCGATGCCGATGTTCTGCTCTATGTCACCGACGTTGTCGAAGATCCCACTAAAAATGCCGACTTCCTGGCGCGTGTCGCAAAAGAGACTGTTCCGGTTCTTCTGGTGATCAACAAGATCGATCTTCTTCATGACCAGTCGCAACTCGAGGAGATTGTGGACAAATGGAAGGAACTCCTTCCCTCAGCCGAAATCTTTCCGACATCGGCGCTTGAACATTTCAACGTGAAAGCCATTATGGACCGTATTCTTGAAC
>JAIDXA010000298.1 GCA_029058705.1 Paramuribaculum sp.
TTGCTCCTTTCTCAACTCGCTGAAATCACTCAAAAATCCATCTTTATGCTAACCTGAGTTAAAAGTAAACATACTCTAAAAGTGATTGAATATATTGCTGTTCCAAACTTCGTTATATTATTCAAGTGCAATTAAAGTGATGGTGCCGGACTCATCATAGGTATAATTGTCTGTTCCGTAGTGACTTTCACCCTTTATCTGCATGCCTGGAGCGAAGTTTTCAGGCACATTCCATCTGAACGTCGGTTCGCTGACAGTCAGTTTGCAAGTCGTTCCGTCGGGCATGGTGAAATGTGCCTCTGTCTGTTCGGGGCATGTCTGCGTGAATAGGATTTCCAATTCATCACCGGCCCTAACGGGGAGTTTGTTGCTTTCAGACGTGCCGCTAACTGATGTCATTTCACCATTGACGGTTATATTTACTGTCCAGTTGACGATTTCGGATGTCCCTGCTGTAGCAGACAGCTTCCCATTATCAACCGAAAGATTGACAGCCTTGAAAGCCAGATCGTTTGATCTGATTGTGATTTTGGGATCATCGCTACAGCCCGTCAGCCCGAATGTTGTGGCAATGGCAATTAGGACGAGTGAGATTTTTGATTTCATGAGGTTGTGTAGGTTTATAAGAAACTATCAGTTCTTTACTTTCTTCTTAATTTTACCTGATCCATGACACCAGTTGCAACGACTTTTGACTGTACGTGTTTCACCGCCTCCCATATATGTCTGACGATAATTGTAGCCTCCGTCACAGTGATCGCAAGTGACCGTTTCCATATGATAGCTCTCACCATTTGATATGTACGGACCATTATAGGTCTGCACTCCTTGCATCGGAACGAAGGGGGCGTTCTGCATATGCCATGTGGCAGCGGCTGCCTGCTGTTGATAGTAGTTGCGTATTTGCTGCTGCATCATGGCGTTCTGCATGCGCATGGCATTCTCGCGTTGTTGCATCTGTGCATCCCATGCTATGCTCCCGGGGCCGTAATCCATGTAATACTGAGCCTTAGCGTCGTCAGCTGACATTATCGTCATTACTGTAACAAATGCCGTCATTGCGATTTTTTTCATCATCTGAGTTCTCATGTCATTCAACCCTGTTACGTGTCGGGCACAACTTTTAAATTTTTAATGTTTGCCCTTTATGGTGGAATTCTACGACAGGTAACCCAAATGCGAAAAAAAAATTATAAAAAAGTTTCACTCCGGCAGACTCCTAATGGATTCAGTCCTGTCAGCGAGTTGGAATGTTGGATATTTCGTCGAGCGATACGAGTTTGCTTGCGATTGCAAAAATTGTCAGACCTGCAGGCGAGTGGATGCGTAGTTTTGACGCTATGTTGCGTCGATGGGTCATCACTGTGTTGACTGAAAGATTGATTTCAGCAGCAATTTCTTTGTTGGACAATCCCTTTACAACCCTCTGGATGATTTCTTTTTCACGCGGTGTAAGGTCATTTGGACCTAATTTGGCAGGGAGTACCACAGTTTGCTTCAGTGCATTGATCAAAGCGGAAGCCCCGTCGTAGATCGAGAGGGTCGCATCGACAGATGTCATAGTCGCAGGCGGAAGAGCGGAATGGTATAGGCCGATTAAAGCCGAATTTCCCGACAGATCCGTTTTTATATGGTTCAGCTCAGACAATACGGTAGAATCGGAAAGGTCTGCGATAATAGCCGCCGGTTTAAGCCGTTGGGCTGTCCGGAAAAGGTCGGCTGGCCGGACTTTTACCGGTTCAAGTGAGAATTCCTTGATATCCGAAATTACAGATAAAAGTCCAGCGGTCAGTATCGGCGCTTCGCTTGCCACTATGACGGTCAGGCGTTTCATTTATTCTTCAGGTTATGTTCCAGTTCGCTAACCATGGGGACGAGGATGTGGTTTTCAATATCATGGTGGGAACTGAGATCTGCTTCGCAGTTGTAGAGGTCGACCAAAACATCATACATCTTATCGGGCATCGAGGTTGTGTAATAGCGCAAAATGATGTTTTTCAGTTCGTTGAGGCGCTCGCTGATCTCTTCGTGATGCTGACTGAAAGTGGCAATGGAATAAATCGTGTCACTTTCCGACGATCCGAGACTTCTCACATATGGCCAGACGTGATCTTCCTCATAGCTGAAATGGTTGCTTACTTGAGTGACGTAGTTGTCGAAGAAGCTGATTATCGCAGGATTGATGTCGTCGTGCGTCGGATCCAGTGCGTTTATAAGGTTCTGGCGGATATGCGGGAGTTTGTAGGCCAGAAAATAATCGTGAGAGTTATGGAGAAAGTCAACTATACTGATTGCAGCTTCTAAAGAAGCTTTGTCCGGTGGGATGACTCCGGAAAGAATGAAGTTGACGACAAGCAGAAATATTTCTGAGTCAACCCCGGCTTCCGCGCAGACTTCGCCGATCGATTTGTTGCCGACTCCCAGAGGCATTGAAAACCGACTCAGGATGGGGAGGATGTTGAAATCCTCCTCAACCAGGTCGATAAGAGTGTCATGAGCGGTAAATGTGTGGCTTATTTTGCGTCTCATTGTTGATGGAGAGAATTAACAGGGATTTATAAAGTCTGTGCGTCGTCAGCGGCTTCGGCAGCTTCATCTTCAGCTATTTCTTTGTCTTTGAATTCGGTTATGCCTGCGTTGATGAGCTCGTTGTACCATGAAAAGACTTTACGGATATCAGTTGTGTAAACTCGGTCGCGATCGTAATCGGGCAGGATTTCTCCGAAGTATTCGCGTAGTTCTGTTTCCGGCAATTTCTTGTAATCCACAGTTGATCCGTTGTTCTTTTCCTTGATTGTTTCGAGGATGTTTTTCAGCGGGACGTCGCTTTCGGGAGTGTAGAT
>JAIDXA010000299.1 GCA_029058705.1 Paramuribaculum sp.
GTATTCGTCGTTGTTGCGGAGTTCGAAGATGTGTTCGCGTATGGGGCGTGTGATTGCAAGGATGTCTTCGGCGAGTTGCTTTTTCAGGTCGCCATACCGGATGGAGCAGTCGGCGTAGGCGTCCTTGAATTGTTTGACGATTTCGGGGTCGGATGTCAGTTCCATCAGTGAGAACAGGTTCTGAACCGGGAGGGAAACCGGCGAATTAGGTTCTTTTGGTCCTTCGTCGGTCATTGCGCGCATCACTTTTTTGCGCAGGACCTTGTCGTCGTCGATCAGATAGATGCAGTTGCCTTCGCTCTTGCCCATCTTGCCGGAGCCGTCGAGTCCGGGAACTTTGACAGCCGCAGCTCCGAAAGTGTAGTTGGCGGGTTCGGGAAACAGGTCGGTCTTATAGAAAGAGTTGAACCGGCGTGCAAACCGGCGAGTGAGCTCAAGATGCTGTTCCTGGTCTTTTCCGACGGGGACCTTGTTGGCTTTCTGGATGAGGATGTCGACGGCCATCAGTGTGGGGTAGGTCAGAAGGCCGGCGTTGACGCGTTTGTTGGAGTCGGACCCGATTATCTCTTTTTCGATGTTGTCGTCGTCGGCAGATGTCGATGATGCGGCACCCGATGTTATTCCAAGGGCTTTGCGGGCTTTGTCCTTGAATGAAGCGGTGCGCATTAGTTCGCCAATTCCGACATGCATGTTTAGAAGCAGGTAGAGTTCGGATATTTCCGGGACATCAGACTGGACGAAAACAGTTGCTTTTTCGGGGTCGATTCCAGCGGCGAGATATTCCGTGACGATGTTTTTGACATTTACGTGGAGATCAGCGGGGTCCGGATTGGTTGTCAGGGCGTGGAGGTCGGCGATGAAGAACAGGCAGTCATAGTCGTTCTGCATCTTGACAAAGTTACGGAGGGCTCCGAAGTAGTTGCCGAGATGAAGGTTGCCAGTGGCTCTGATGCCACTTAGAACAATTTCTTTTTTTTCCATTTTTATGAGATTGTTTTATTGAAGGCGTTTAAATAAGCTTGGCGGATGATGAAAAGATCAGGAGCAAGGTCATTCCAGAGTTGATCCGGATGTCAGAAACGGTAGCCAATCAGAGCGTGCATGGAAATATTGTGGATCGAGGGGTTTGCGACGCCTGTGGATATGGATGCGTTCTTGAAACCGACCTGCGACTGGACTCCGACGTTAAGATGCGGGCCGAAGTCGAGCGAAGTTCCGATGTGGATGCCGATGTCGGATCGCCGGAAGGAGTTGAAAAGAGTGCGGGGGGATTTGTAGTAGTCGGTCCGGATTGATTCAAGCTCGGGGATGAATTCGTCCATTGAGTTTATTTCCGCCCGATAGATTCTCTGTTTCTGGTGGCCGGCGAATCCGTAGGAGTAGAATAGCCCGGTTTCGATGTTCCAGGCGACGCTTTTGGCGACGTTGAACCGGAAGTTGATGAAGACCGGGATGTTGACGGTGAAGTTGCGGTTGTTTATGAAAGCCGCGCTCATGCTCAAGCGGTCGTCACCGATAATTGCCATGTCGATGTTGTAGTTGTTGATGAAGAGGTTGGCTGCGGTGCCGAATCCGAGGTATTCTCTGATTCCGAAGATTGCCTTTGCTCCGATTCCCCATGAGTTTCCCATGTTGATGTTCTGGTTGGTGATGGCGGGGAATACTTTTTTGTAGTTTTGTGTGATTGTTGCTCCACCAGCGAGGGCCTGGACCTGGACGCGCAGGAGCTTCTGGGCTGGAGAAAAGTCGACGAAGTGATCGGCGGTCTGCCGGGCCTGCAGGGGAGAATCAGCAAAAGCTAACAGTGAAAGGATCAGGGATATGAACAGCCGGTTGGTCATTGGTGTGAAACGTGATGGAGAAAATGTTAGGAAATCAGCCCCAAAGTTAGTGAAAATTTCCGGAATAATATTTTGAAATGCTGTATTGTTGAATTAACTTTGCCGAGAAAATTGCGGCTGCCCACAGGCTCACGGGCCGGAGATGGGGGAGTTTCTGCGTTTTCGCCTCAGACAGACATTAATTTCATGTTATAACAGCATCATGACACTTTCCCGCGAAGCACTCTGGCGTACGTCACGCGATTATATTTTCATAACGTTTGGCATTTTTCTCTATTCGTTCGGATTTTCGGCGTTCATATTTCAGGAGAAGGTCGTTATCGGAGGACTTGCCGGTATCGGAACGATGGTTTTTTTCATTACGCAGAAGCTGTTCGGGATGGGAGTTCCGGTGGCGGTCTCAACGTTTGTGCTCAATCTGGTTCTGTTGGCATTCGCTTATAAGATCGTCGGCAAGCAGTTTGTTTTAGGGACTGTGTTCGGGGCTGTTCTGGTTTCGTTTTTTATCGGTATACTGACACCTCTGTTCGATGGACCTCTGGTCGAGGGGCAGCCGTTTATGAATGTGATAATCGGCGGTCTGATGTGTGGTATCGGAGTCGGGATTTCATTTACCCACAACGGGAGCACCGGGGGGACGGATATAGTTGCGGCGATGGTGGCCAAGAAGTCGAACGTGACAGTCGGGCGAACGATGCTCTATACGGACATGATCATAATTTCTTCGTCATATTTTCTTACCCATCAGATCGACAAGGTTGTGTTTGGCTTTATTGTACTTGCGATCGCGTCGTTCATGGCAGATCTGATCATCAATACTAACCGTCAGGCTGTTCAGTTCATTATTTTCTCTCCTAAATGGAATGAGATAGCGACAGCGATCAATAATGAGGCCAAACGGGGATGTACGGTTCTGAACGGGATGGGGTGGTATTCAAAGCAGGATGTCAAGGTGTTGCTTGTGATGTGCCGCAAGATCGAGTCTGTTACGATATTCAGGATAATCAAGAGCATTGACGAGAATGCGTTTATCTCGCAGGCGAATGTAAACGGAGTCTACGGCCAGGGTTTTGATGCGATCAAGCTCAAGGTCGGAAACAAGACGCGTGATGAAAAGGTTATGAAGGGAACGGATTTTCCGGCGTGAAAGTGTCGGAAACGATTAAGAGAGTGTTTGAATTTAAACCGTGTCAACA
>JAIDXA010000003.1 GCA_029058705.1 Paramuribaculum sp.
TTTTAAAGTTAAAATCAGTTAAAATAGTTACAGCGCTGTTACAGACACCTCCGTGCAGATATTCCACAGACCGGTTTTTCGTTGATTTTCGTTGATTTTCGTTGATTACAGGCAACTTGCATATATTGCAAAAATAATCAGGTCAGAAATTTGCAACATTCAATAATATTCCGTATATTGCGACACGAATCTATACCAATCACTATAACGCCAGCGCAGAATGATGTATGTTTTGCTATTTCAATCCCCAGCTCCAGCGGCACAAATTCGGCGCGAAAGAACTCCTGACCGAGTTCGGCCTCGCCGAATATGAAATGGGCATCCGAAGATTGAACGTAGCTAAAGCTTCGTTCTCTCAGATTGATCCTTACGCTGGACGCACTCCCCATTTTTCGTCTTACGCCTACTGCGGAGGTGACCCTATTAACTATTCCGACCCTACGGGACTTTTCCGAACCCGAGAAGAAGCCGAATCCTATTTTTCTTTGAACTATAGCAAATTCAACGTACTCTATGACGACCCGATTCATTATGATCAAATTGAACATGAATGGTATATTGCCCTGAATGAGGAGAAAACTGAACCATATCAAACCGGAGCGACTGTTTTTAAACTTTTTAACCCGCTCTACTCGTTTACAGTGAAAGATAATCCTGTGAGCATTATTACAAGTGCCTTTAGTTTTAGCAACGATGCGAAACTTGAAACCATCAAATTAATTGATGAGACCATTGAACCCGCCTCAACATTAGGCAAATACATCAAATTTTCAACCCGTCTGGGACAATGCGTCACCGGCCTTGGAATGGCTGCAACCGCATGTCAAGCATGGAATTACGGCAGAAAAGGTGGTACGGACTGGAAAGTTTATGGCAAATATGCGATAGACGCGTATGTGGCATTTTTGACAGTCACTATAGGTGGTCCGGCCATATGGATCGGTGCATTCATTTATTTCGGACTTGACCTCTATACCGACGGCTTTGGACTCAACTATAGTGGCAAACAGCAGTTAAACAATCAAAAAAATATATCAGATGAAAATAATTAAAGCTATTATTTATCAACATTATTGGAAATATTACCCACAGGAAGGCCATTCAGGCGCAAAGTTAAAGATTTTCATTCTTTTTTCAATTTATATTCTTTTCTTAGAGTTAGCAATATCGGCGTTATCCAAAGCTATATTCGCCACTGATTTTTTAATGCATTTAGTGCCGGATCTCGGATTGCCGCTTTTTCTTATTATTCATGTTGGTTCGTCTATATTACTACTTTATCCATTTCTTAGAGAAAAAACGTTCAATTCAATAATCAATAATGAGGAATATGATACCGATGACTACGACCAACTCGCGGAAGGCTTAGTCTGGTATCTGCTAATTGCAGTCGTCATAAGCTGGGCCATGATCATTTAGCCCCACCGAAAAACGTAAAAAACCCAACCAATGACTACACGTATTCTTCTACTTGGACTAATCATGCTGTTATGCGCCTGCAAACAGAGCACTGAAACAGCTTCTG
>JAIDXA010000030.1 GCA_029058705.1 Paramuribaculum sp.
ATGAGTCTTTTTGGTTCTTTCAGCCAAGTTTCGGCAGTCGCAATGTGGCAATTGCTCCTTTCTCAACTCGCTGAAATACCTCAAAAATCCATCTTTATGATAACCTGTGTTAAAAGTAAACATACTCTTAGACCCCGTTCCCCAATATTAGTTAACGCCGGAGAGATGCGATTGTAAGGTATTATTGCAACAGTCCTGAAGGCAATCGTAACAACCCATGACCAGAGCCGTCTGTCGGACAGTTTCGTGCCTATCTTGTTGCGCTGATTGTAATTATTTTATAGGTAAGTATTCAAATGCTTCATTAAAAAACAAGATCAAACGCTTCTCTTGAAGTGTCTATTGATGAATGATTTCACATTGTTGGGTGAGGGTGTTCCGACAGAGTCTTTCGGGAATTGCACGTGGGTGAATCGCCTGTCAAAGACGGTTACGCATAAACTGTCGCCTTCAAGATTGTCAATATCATATCTTACGGAATCTTCATAACTGATTTCTGTTCCCCGGTAGGTTATTTCGGCGAAGTTGTCAGGGAAAACAAATCTGGCGGAAAATTCGGGTGAATGCTTAGGTGAGAGCTGATACAAGCTGTCGATGAGCGTGGTTGCTATTTCGGCATTGAGATGAAATCTTGCAGAATCGACGGGGATGACCCACACTACAGGAGACGATCCAAGATCCAATCCATAAGAAAATCCTTTCATAGTGTCGACTTTGAAGCAATCTATTCTCGGATGGCCATGGTTATATAGCCCGATTTTATATGGCAGCTCGCGTATGAATATTCCATCCTTCATTCCTATATGGTAGTACGGGGCAGTTGCCATAATACATGTGCCTTCGCGATATAGTACGAAGTCGCCGTCATCTGCGTAGACATGATGCCTTGCTGCATTGAGCAACGGAAGAACAATAACCGCCAGAATGAGCGAAGTCCAGAAATCCATTCTCAACCACCATTTCAGTAGCTTTGGTTTTTCAAGCCCACGGCCGAGAGGAAGGGCAAGCAATCCCAGAATATAGCCGCCAACCATCAGCCAGTTGACTAAATTCCATCGCCATATCAGGCCATTATTAGTGACAGCAAGCATCATGTAGATAATTGGCAGGAGCGCGAGCTGCACCCAAACGAGCCAAAGCACAATTTTATATCGGAGAGAATCTGACATAGCTGCTATAGGTTAATTTGATGCGATACTGTCATTCCATTCAATCACTTTACCGTCGTGAAACATCTTGTTCCCGGCAACGGCATAGCCATTGCCGATGTATTTGAATTGTGACGGTTTTGCTTCTCTAAGTATTATTTTTTCAGCAACTTCACCTCCGCAGCCCTCAGATTCACCGGTTTCTTTATCTTCTTTAAAACCATCATAACATATCACTACTTGCGGATAATATACATGATACTTGTCTTTGGCGTACTCCGAACCTTTACACACACGGAAAGTTTCGACATCCGCGCCGACATTATCTTCTTCAGTGAAATCCATTCCGACCATATATCCCCAATAAATCTGACCTCCTATATTATTGTAACCTTTTGCAAAACTATCGACAGGAACGCTTACCCACTCACCTTTGTCGGAAATGTTATCACTGCGATAAGAGCAAGAAGAAATTAAGGCTAACAATGTCATCACTAACAATATTCTCATTGTTATTTCTTTTTGTGTTTGAACTTGATGGTTTTCTTGGCGTTGCGTTTGGGGTACTTGACCTTGATTATCACAGGGTCATCGTAGCCATCTGCCTCGATACGGAGTGTGGCTTCTTTCAACGGTTTGCCGTCTTCGTCCTTCAATCCCAGTTCATAGTCCCAATAAATGCGACACGGGTGCTTTTCATCAACGTAGTCAAGATAGACGATATCATAATCCTCATCTCCGTCTTCATCAGTCCAGACCCGCTCCACAGACAAGTCATTACGGTCTATCACGTTGCCGTTTTCGTCAGTTACGTGGAGATCGATATAATGGTTCTCCTCCCTCTTAACATAAACGGCTCCGGCAACTAAAACTACATCTCCCATCAATCCGGATCGATCTTCAGTCAACACTGCCTGTATCGGGTCAGACGATGCCCCCACGCATATGGTTTCGGAAGCATAGCCAACAAATGAAACCTTGAGGGAATCGCCTGTGCAAGCGTCAATCTCAAACTTCCCGTCAATGTCAGTCGCCGTTCCCTGCCCGGTTGTCAGGTTCATGACCGTTGCTCCGATCAGTACCTCGATGCCTGTCGAGTCCGCAGCTGTGTTATATTGGCATTTGACAACACCTTTCACCTTTCGGGAATCAAGACGAGTCGCAGCCATAGTGTCGGACGCTAGGACCTGAATACTGTGCGACGACTGCGCCACGGAGGTCGTCGGCATAAGCATGGCGAGGGATGCCGCCGAGATACCGGCGAGGGCTACGGCTTTTCCGGCGAGGGAGCGGGCGCGGAGCTGCTGCTCCAAGTAGCGCACCTCGGCTTCGCATTTGGGGCATGTGCCGAGGCAATCGCCTTTGTAGCGACATTCCGATGTGGCGAACTCGATGCCGTTCGCCTCGGCAATCTGCCGGCGTATCTCTTTCAGTATCTTGCAAGTCTGCTTTCCTCGTGCCATAGTCAATCTAATTTGAATGTAATCGGTAAGGTAAACCAATATTCAACCGCTTTACCATTCAGGGTTGCCGGGTTGAATTTGGGCAGGGATTTGACGACACGCAAGGCTTCTTTGTCAAGTTCCGGATAAACTCCACGTATAATTTCAGCTTCCCCTACGGAGCCGTCTGCTT
>JAIDXA010000300.1 GCA_029058705.1 Paramuribaculum sp.
AAGTCGCTCTGGGGTTCGTCGGCAACTACGCCCCGCGTGGACTTTCACCACAGATGTTTGACATGCCCGTCATACACAAAAAGAGCCGCAGACCGTGTGACTGGCCTGCGACTCAAAATATGGGCGAGGAATCCCAAAGGCGGGATTACCTGTTTCTACAGTACATTAACCGATTTCGGCTACTACATTCTTGACAATGATCTTCATTCCGTTAGGCAGTGTGAACGTTCCGTTGATCACGAAATGATCTGCATCGCTGCCCTTGGTGATAACCACATTGAACTGGCAATTTTCATAGTCGATTCCATTGTATGACATCAAAGTAGTCACACCAGAAGCGCTGCATGTAAAGTCAAGTGCATCCGCATTGTAGGTTGCCGGGAACTCGGTATAGACGTCTCCGATCATGATACCGATTTCGTTGGTGGTTTCGCCAATGTTGATGTATGCCTCGACGTTGCCTTCATAAACAACATCCTCAATTTCAGAAACTGTGACTGTCACAGGTGCGCTCTGGCGTCCGTCGCACATGGCATAGACATCTACCGTACCGGCTGCAAGAGCCTTGAGATTGAGCCCGAGACCATTTGCTCCGGTCGGCTGCAGCTCGACAATACCTTCCTGCGAAACATGCCATGTCACATCAGCGGGCGGAGGAACAACTGAAACCGACGGCTTGGTTGCCATGTAGACGCTTGCCTGCAGTGACGTTGACTCTCCAACATACAGACTCTGCGCGGCCGACGGGGTAATGGCAACTCGTGAAACGGCATCAACAACAGTCACCTTGACGCGTTTTGTCTTGTCGAGCGCCTTGATTTCAAGATATGTCGTTCCGAGTCCATGGAGTGTGAACTCACGGTCATAAGCTGCGTCAGCTCCGCGTTCGTTAACTGTAATGATCGAAGGATCAAGCGAAGTCACTTCAGGAATATGGTAAGAGAACGATGCGTCAGGCTCTACAGCAATCTGCATGATGGCAGGCTGTCCGTAAGTGAAGACAACTTCATCGACTTCCACATCATTTTGCATGGTGACAATACGTTCAACAGGATGACGGACATCGAAGTTCTCAACCGTAAGGTTGCAGACCAGAGTAGTGTCAGGCATGTAGAATGTAAGAACCGTAAGGCCTTCCTGTATGCCCGAACGCACACGGATATAACTTACATAGCCGCTTTCATAGTTGAAGTCAGTAAATATATCATCTACGATGACAGAGCTACCATTGACATCCCAATAGAACATGCCATTCACTTCTGCAGCGTAGGCGTTGAAAATATCCTGATCCCAACCGCCTTCAACACCAAGACAAACACCCTGATCAAAGGTTGAGTTGATGTCCATAGACACAGAAATGAGCGTGTGCTTGATGTTTGAAGGATTCGGCTCCTGAGCAAGAGGACGCTTCCCTTCAAATTCGAAACCGGGAGAAACTTTCGGATAAACAGAAACAGGCGCGTTTGCCGAAACTGTCTCTCCGCTGTTGTTGGTCATTTTCAGCTCGCAAGTGGCCTTGCCACAGATACGGGGCGCAGTGTAGACAACACCCACACGCGAATACTGACGGTCAATGAAGATGTTTTCGGCCTTGTTTTCATGCGGATACTCAAACAGTCTGTCAGCATCAGCTATAGCCTGCGGTTCGCCAAGCGAGTTTACGCCGGGATAGCATTCAGTCAGAGTCATCTCGTAATCAAACGTACATTCATCAACGAGCGCCACACTACTGAGATTGAACCATACGGTGTCGTTGGGCTGACGCTGATATGAACGTTTGAAAGAAAGAGCCGGAGTCAGAACGTTCCGGAGCGAACGGCTGACAACAGAAACGGGAGCAACAGCAAAGCGGCCATTCTCGAGAGTAGCACGGAGAACCGTCGACTTACCCTGTGCGCCTTCTATGCAGGTGATACCTTTGGTGATCACCTCACGGTATTGAACATCCGGGGCAGCCGGTTTGTCAGAATCGCCCGGAGTATCCGGATCAGTAGGATTCTCGGGATTTTCAGGAGTCTCTCCTTCGCCGGCATCCTCACCTGCGTCATCACCTTCGGCACGGGATTTAGAAGACACGCGCTCGTATCTCACGATATCGACAATCTTGGCAACAGATTCGTCATCGACTTTCCATGTGATCGGCGTTTCAATAGTGCTGCCGGAAACATTGCTCACGCGGGCATTAAGCTCGAGAGTGTCGCCATAGGCCAGTTCAATATCGGAGTTGGCCAGCTCAATATAGATGTCATCGGATCCGGCAAGGGTATTATCTTCGTTGCTGCACGCCTGAAAAACGCCAAGCGAAGCGAAAACTGCCGATCCAAAAATAAATTTATTTATCGATTTCATAAATTGGGCAATCTATTATAGGTTATTGTTAGGTATTACCTGACCATTTTCATCTCTACCCCATGAACGTGAGTTCACATCCCAGAACACAGGCACACCTGCAGTCTGCGAACCACCGAGAAGTTCAGTGATCTGGTCAATTTCTGTACCATTGTTTGAAGTACGTTCGAAAGTAAGACGACGGATACCGAGTTCGGTATCGACTTCGGCCATGTTATTGAAACGCGGCGGGAAAAGACGAGGATAACCGGTACGACGGTAAGTTGACCATGCTTCTGCTGACATCGGGAAGTTGACGATGTACTTCTGAGTGATGATCTTTTCAAGCATGACTTCCTTTGAGTCGCTGTCATTCCATTTCACACCGATGGTCACGCGTCCGGCAATGTCATTGGTACGGTCATAGTAGTCACGATACTCAACCGCGGGAAGTTCGTCCTGAGAAAGATATTCGTCTGCGAGAGCATCCGCTTCAGCAACAGAGTAGATCGGGTTAGGAATATCCTCAGCCCATTCGCGGAATGAGAGCCGGATGGCACGCTCGTAGAGATCCTTTGCTGTAGCGCCACCCATTTCCCATCCGCGGAGCGCACCTTCAGCCATGAGCATGAGGGCTTCCGTACGCTTGAAGAAGGGCTGCTTCATATACTCGCAACGCGCCGAAAGAGTTGCAAACGGGCCATAGCCGCCGGTATCAGCGTTACCGGTATCCTTCATCATCAGACCGATACGCACCCCATAAACACCATTCGGAGCCGTCACACCCACATTATTCTTGATAGGATAGGAATTCTCATCGAACCATACATTCAGAAGCGGGCAATTGAAATGCTTGAGAATGTTTTCAAGAGACGCGCAGAGACGAAGGTCATTCCAGGTGTTCGTGATGAAATAGAGACATGAGGTCCAGGTCTGATTGCTATAGTAGGCAATGTCGCGGGGGTCGCTGTCAGTCAGGACGCCGTCAGCGACAGCAGCTTCTGCGATAGATTTTGAGTCAAACGGTTTTTCATACTCACCGGAGCCGTATGTTCCACCTTCCTTATAATCGACCATATTCATTGCCATGCGCAGCTTGATAGAGTTGGCGAATTTTACCCAATTCCGCCAATCCCAGTTTGTGCATGTCTTGTTTTGATCAGTACCTTCGACACGACGCAGATCATCGGGGCTCGGCTGACGCTCCTTGAGAATACGCACAGCCTCATCAAGGTCAGCAAAAAGCTGCTTATAGACTTCGGGGCCGGCTTGATAGTTCAATGGAGTGGTACGCTTAACCGTTTTCCAATCATTAAACGGACATACTCCATAGAAGTCCACGATTTCATGGGTCTGGTAAGCCTCGACGATGAGAGCGATAGCCCTCCACTCCGGACGATTGTCAGGTTTGCCATCCTCGTCAACGAAGTCAGCAGCATAAGTCAGGGCATTGAAAGCCTGCTGATAGATCTGATTGTCGCTCGGTCCTCCAAGATAGCCGTTGTTGTCGGTGTAAAGGGTCGGAAGAGCGGGGCCGAATGCAAAGTTGGCCTTTGTAGTTGTCCAGTAGCCGGCATAGTTGTCGATTGTGTTTGCGCGGTAGTACTGATATTTGTGGGGAGCCCAGGTTCCGGTCGGTTCATGCGAATAGTTCAGCATGAACGGGATGGCGCCACGAAGTTCTCGCTCGATAAGATCCATCGTTAACGGCACCTCAGAGCCACCACCACCACCGTCACCGGAGCCTCCAACTATCCATGGGTAAGGCTTCAACTCATCGCCGCAGGATTGGAATACCGGAGCGGCAGCCATAAGCGAAAGAGCGGTAAATATAATAGATTTTTTCATTGTATTGTTCAACAGGATTAGAAATTGAATTTAAATGTAAAGCAATATGAACGCAGGGTCGGAAGAGCGTATGAATCGATTCCGGAGAAACCGTTGGCGGCCGATACGGAGATATCGGGGTCAACCGGAGAGTCCTTATAAAGGAAGAAAGCGTTCTTGACGGAGAACTGGGCGGTCATTCCTTTTGAGCGACCGAAGAGGTTTGGCATCGTGTAGGAAAGCGAGATGTCGCGCATGCGGAAGCTTGTCGCATCGTAGACATGTTCGTCCATCGGGTTCTGACCGATTGTCTCGTAGTAGCGGCGAACCGAAATCTTGCGACCTGACCCATCGGGGAGATACATCAAGGGGATGGCTTCACCGGCTGCATTGTAGTAAATGAGGTTGTCGGGATCGGCATATGCGGCCAGACGTGCGTTAGCCGAATTCTGCGACATACCGAAACGGTCAAGGTCAGGTTCGGTGAGCGACATCACCTTACCGCCGATTCGGCCGTCGATGAGGAAGTAGAGCGTGAGATTTTTCCAGGAGAATGTATTGCTCCATCCGAGAGTCACAGGCGATGCAGTGTTGCCGACATAGGTGTCATATGTTCCGGAAGCCATCACAGGCACTGCGTTTTCAAGATCGCCTTCGCCAGAAAGCTGGATGCGGCCCTGATCGTCGCGCTTGAATGAGTTGATATAGATATCTCCATATTTGCCACCTTCAATATATTTGATCTGGAATGCATTCACACCGGTCTGATAAACATACGGGGTGCCGTTTTCCTGAACATAGGTTTCGAGGATCTTGTTGGTGTTCCATGCGAAGTTGACATTCGACTGCCATGACCAGTCACGGTTGATCAGCCAACGATAACCGGCAGAAACTTCAAGACCCTGGTTGCGGATCTTACCGGTGTTTACCGGCTTGCTTTCGCCGTTGGCGGTTGACACATAAAGGAACTGGTTGCGCAGTGTTGTGTTATAATATGTAATGTCAACGTTGAAGTTGTTGTGGAAGAGCCACATGTCAAGACCTGTTTCGAACGCTGAGGTTGTTTCAGGCTTGGGATCGTCAAATGTCGGCGGACGGGAAGAAACGGCGCCGGTCGAGAAGTTGAGAGTCTGACGGCCGAAGAGTGTATTCGGAACGGCGTTACCTACAACAGAGTAGCTACCGCGCCATTTCAACTGATCGAGCCAGTCCATTTTGGGGAGATACTTGTCAAGCAGCACGTTCACACCGGCAGAGTAGTAGCCGAACGACTTATAGTCGCCGCTTGCGGTGAACTGCTGGAATGACTGACACCAGTCACGACGATAGCTGCCGTCGATATAGATCTTGTCCCAGAGTCCGACAGAAACAGTTCCGAATAAGGCGGCGCTCCAGTCTGAGTAGTCCCATGAGTCAGACGCTCCGGTCGCGCTTCCGTTGGGGTTGCCGGGGCGCGAGTGCTTGCTGTTCTGAGGAACGAATGCGTTAGGCACACCCGAGGTATCGATTGCGGTTGTAATGCTTGAGTTACGCGAATAATGGCGTGTGAAGCTACCACCGAATGCAGCGCTCACATCAATCTTATCGCTGAAACGATCGTTCCATGTGATCATGTGGTCGTTGTAGACATCGCTTGAACGGGAATTCGAAGAGAAATATTTACCACCCTTGTAGTCAAATGCGGCACGATACATAGTTGCATATTCCTCGTTGAGCGAATTGTCGAACACCATATCGACAGAGAAACGGGTCTGGTATTTAAGATTTTTCCAGATTGTCCAGTCAAGAGTGATATTGCCGAGGATACGGTCGCGTTTAACCTGATCATTGACCATGTTGGCAACCCAGAAGGGGTTGTTGAGGTATTCAACAAACCAGTTCCAAGTCTGGATGGGCTGTCCGACAAGCTTGGGGTTACCGATGGTCGGATCGGAAACAAAGATGTCGGCCATTGTACCGGCGTGCTGATAGTGGTTTTTGTAGTAGCGCATGTCAACGTCGGCCGGGGCACGATAGAGAGCGAAGACACTTGAAAGCGCCTTACCTACAACGGGCGAATTGTCGGTACGCTGATGAATCCAGTTCAACGACGTCGAAACGTTGACGCGTTTGTCAAAAAGCGAGAACGACTCCTTCAACATCACGTTGTTACGGGTAAATTTGTTGTTTGGAACAACACCCGTCTGATATGTGTTGTTGTAGGAGAAGTAAGTCTTTGAGTTCTCGGTTCCGCCGGAAAGGGTGATACCGTTGTTGAGTGTCACACCGGTCTGGAAGAACTGCTGGATGTTGTTGCGGGCTTCGTTGGTCAGCCAAGGATTGGCTGCAACGTCGTCGGCGTTGCGCTGTCCGATGCGGGGACCCCAGCCATCGTATGCCGAATGGCTGTATGTTCCGGTATTTGAGATACCGAACACCTGCTGCGATTTCGGATACATTGCAATGCGGTCTATCGAAGTCGAGCTTGAAATGTCGACTTTGACTGTTCCCTGGGCTCCGGACTTGGTTGTGATGATGATCACACCGTTGTTGGCAGCCGAACCGTAAAGAGCAGCCGCATTCGGACCTTTGAGAATTGTCATGTTCTCGATATCCTCGGGGTTGATTGTTGAAAGGAGGTCATCGCCACTCTTTCCACCACCCATCGAAATACCGTCGGTCACCTGTGAGCCCATACCGTTCTGCATCGGCACACCGTCAAGAACGATCAGCGGCTGGTTGGTACCGAGAATCGATGTGGAACCACGAAGCACAATTCGCGATGCTCCACCACCCGCTCCGGAGTTGTTGGGAGTAATCGTCAGACCGGCACTCTTTCCCTGAAGGGCGTTAACGAAGTTCGTTTCCTTGATACGGGTCACCTCTTCGTTTTTCACTGTCTGCACTGCATAGGTCAGCGTTTTTTCTTCACGCTGGATACCCATTGCGGTTACGACCACCTCATCAAGCATCTGAGTGTCCTGCTGCATGGAAATAGTCAGAGGCTGACCGTTCCACACGACTTCTACAGGTTTGTAGCCGATTGCGCTGATTTTTAGTTTAGTGCCGTGTTTAACATTGGCAATGCTAAACTCACCGTCGAGATTGGTGGCACCACCCTGCGACGGATTGTTGGCAACTTGGACTGTAGCACCGATCAAGGGCTCATCCATTTCATCTTTAATGACGCCAGTTGCTGTGTTGCTTGACTGCGACTGCGCGACCGGGGCTGCATGCGCGGTTTCCGGCACTGCCAAGGAGCCAGCAAAAGCGGCGAGCAAAAGAAGTTTGCTTACTGATTTGATTGGTTTTAGCATAAGGTAAGTAATTACTATGATTGTCTCTGTTTTTTCTCAGGAAAGCAAAATATGGGCTCCATCGGTCAATTGTTTCTCCCGACAGACTCTACTTAAGCAACCGTCCGGCATCCAAATTGAGCATGACGGCAACCGGTAGATTGCCAAAATTTCTACAAAGATATAAAACAGATGTGAAAAACACGAAAAAAAAACATTAAAAATAATGGCTTTAACATTATATCCCTCAGTTTTTTTTGCTTTGGACAATATCCCAATTGTCCAAATGACCGTCTGTCGTCAGAACATCCCCGTTCACCACATTTCACCACATCTGTCATTAGACTATATAAAATTTTGTCATTAGACTATATAAAATAAGGTGTGCTGATTCCGCACACCCCGACAACCTCAACATCAAAAAGGCTATCGCAGCGCCTACATACGCAATCCGGGCAGCAGCAATCCTATCAATTCAACGGCCGGCTGTCCAAGTTTTCTGACGTTCTCAACAATCTGCGCCTGCGACATATTTGTCACAGCAGCCTTATCGACGACTTCTTTAAGAGCTCTCACCATCCCGCGGTCGGTTGTCGCCGGCAGAAGACCTGCGAATTCATTCTCGTCCATTGACACAAACCGGGATATATCTGTGCTTACGGAGTCTCTGACTTCGTTCATGGCCATGCGCGCTGTGTCGGTAAATCTATTTTCCATTTTCTACTGTTTTTAATTCTTTTT
>JAIDXA010000301.1 GCA_029058705.1 Paramuribaculum sp.
GACTTGGATGGCGTCCTGCCCCGAACTGGTTTTTGGATTTCAACGCTTCATATTCATGGACGCCTTCCGTGAATGTCGGTGAGAGGATGTCGTCGGCCGATATATCAGTTGGCAAACAGCTCCCATATGTTCCGGTCCATTCATCTTCCTTCACCGCCCGTCTGCAGCATAAAGGATGGGCACTGCTCTACAAATGGTGCTACTACAGCCGCCGCTTCACGATGTCGAGCAATGACATTTCCATTTCCGGTTATCTTCCCGACTATTTCATGAACAATGTTTCGTTGGAAAAGGGATTTTCTTTCAGACCGCTTGATCTTCAGCTCAAACTGGCTGTCAACAATCTTTTCAACGAGGATTATCTTTCTGTTCTCAGCCGGCCGATGCCGGGAATAAATTTTGAATTCTTTATTGCCGTCACGCCAAAGTTCTGAACACAGTTTCTGAGAAAACGGTTTGGCCGGAACCACGTCTGGCGGACGCAGCCCCGGCCTTTAACCCCCTTGTCTAATAGGTCAGTCAATTATTGTTTTGGCGCTGTCGAACACATTCAGGTCAAGATGTTTCATGATGTGGTGGATAGCTTTATATGCTTTTATTGAAACCCCGTCGGGGTTTACCACCGGCGAATAGGCCGCGATTGACATCACTCCGGGATAGACGCCCATGATAGTGCCGCCGAAGCTGCTCATGGCGGGCAGACCGGCTTTCATAAGCCATTTCTTTGCCAGATGCCGCGGCCCTTTGACAGCCATGAATGCCACAACTTTAGGCGAAATCTCACCGTCGAAAGCATATTCGCCGGTAAGCGGATTGCGTCCGTCGGCGGCCAGGGTGGCCCCCATCATGGCCATCTGTTTCAGATCGGCCTGCAGGGCGCGAAGCTTGGTTGTTGTCGATATGACAGAGGAAGCGTCGTCATATAGCTCAATGCCTGCGGCTGCCATTTTATTTTCGACGTCCGATTCGATGTTGGCTTTCGTCATGGCTTCATACAGGGAATCGTTGAGAACGGGAGCTGATCCCATCATGTTGACAATCATGCTCTCGATAACACCGTATTTTCCGTCGGCGTCATCTTTCGGCTGGATCTTGCTGACAAGGCGCAATGCTTTCGGACAAACATTAAGGCCTTCCGGTTTCCGACATTTGCAGCTGTCATTGAGTTCGTCTTTACCGCAGTGGCATTTATGCGGATTGCCGAGTTTCTGCTCGCGATGGACAGCCATCACCGGAACAAGGACGAGACGATCCATAGGTGCCGGAACATCCGTGTCGCCGACCGCTATTGTCCGGCCGTCAGTCAGGGTGACCACAATTCCGAACCTGGAGGCGTCGGCATCGGTGAGTCTCGGGTCCACTTGTCCGTCAATGTCCGCATCTTTATATTTTTCGTAGATGTTCTTGACCACGGCTTCTACGTCAGCCAGTTTGATGTGTCGTTCCATAATATTGAAATATCTGTTTGTTTTGAGGATTTTCAGTTTTTGTTCATGGTAAAAACAAAGGCAGGTTCAGATGGTTGCGGTTTCCGGCGGATTTTAAATAATTTTAATTGCGTTCTGTGGCCGGCCGTAAGTGTAAAAAGCGGTGTCGTTCTTTGGATGGAATTGGCGAATTGATTATTTTTGCGTAACAGGAACACTTCTGTTACACGCTTTGAAATAAATATTCTGTTACACCATAAATCATCCGATGAATATATTGCTGTCACTGCCCCCCAATGTTGTCAAGGCAGGGGATGTCATGCCGGAATCAGGCAATGGAGATCTGTTTTATCTTGATTCCGATCCCAAAGACCGGAAACTCGGGTCGGGCGGCGGGACTGTCTGGATTCACGACCGCTTCAGGGAATCCCATCCTGATGCCGGCCATCGTTCGGTCATCGTGCATGCCGGCGGGCAGAGCCGGCGACTGCCGGCATATGCTGCAGTCGGTAAATACCACCCTCCCCGGCCTGTTGTACGTTGGG
>JAIDXA010000302.1 GCA_029058705.1 Paramuribaculum sp.
GGCAATATCAGCCGCTCTGACAGCCGCAGCCGATCGAAAGGAGGCGTGACGTGGTGGGGGACCGAGGCGAGTTTCGAACTTGACACGCTCAATCTCTTCACACTCGAATTCGGCGGCTATTATTATGGGGTCGATTCCTATTCGGAGGGCAGAAACTCGCTTACGGCTCCGGACGGGTCGCCAATCTACAGCTATGGCGAAAACCGGCGGACACTTCCGATGTCGTATCTCGATTTCAACGGTTCGTTGAGCTATCAGCATTCAACACGAAGAAGAGGGGAAACGTTTACGCTGTCATATATGGTTTCGACTACAGGCCAGCACAGCGATTCGGAAACGGAATATGTTGATGCGCAGAATATGCCAGTGTCCTATGACGGCATATTGTCGAATTATAAGCTTAATTTCATAGAGCATACGTTTCAGGCCAACTGGTGTCGTCCGTTCAGGGACATCCACACGATGGAGATGGGCCTGAAGTATATTTTCAGGAATAATTCCAGCAAGACCACTACCGATTATCTCGGCACGGATATCAGTCCGGTCACAGATTTCACCCACCGCACCCATATCATGGCGGCCTTTGCCGATTATCGTGTGAAGCTCGGACGGTTCAGCCTTCGCGGTGGTGTAAGGTATGAGTTTTCGCGTCTTTCGGCACGGTTTGCCGACGGGACTTCACCGGATTTCGGCAGCAATCTGAGCGATCTGGTGCCGAATGCGGCAGTTTCATACGACATCAATGACGCGAACAATGTCAAACTGTCTTACACGACTCGCATCAACCGTCCGGGGATAAATTATCTTAATCCGGCAGTGACCGAGACACCGAACTCAACGTCGCAGGGCAATCCGGAACTCGGGAGCGCCCGCCACAACACACTGTCGCTCAACTACAGTCTGCTGTCGCGCAAGGTGACACTCGATGCCAATGCCGGATATACGTTTGCCGACAATGCGATCATAGACATAATAGAGGTAGCCGGCGACCACACTTACAGCGGTTTTGCCAACGCCGGCCGTAACCGATCGTTCGATGCTTCAGCTTTTGTCCAGTGGATGGCCGGCAGCAAGACGACTGTCATGTTCAATCTCGGCGCCAATTATGTGTTCATCGAAAATCCGTCGAAGAATATCTCGAAGCGGGGATGGATACCGAACGGGTACACACGCATTACCCAGCGTCTGCCTTGGAAACTTTCGGCGAGTCTCGGTGCTTATTACTGGGGCGGCTCGATTGATCTGTATTCAAGATTCCAGGGTGTAGGGATTTCGAATCTTTTCTATAACCTTTCCCTGAACCGAAATTTTCTTAAGGAAGACCGTCTGTCGGTTCGTCTGTCGATACAGAATCCATTTTATCCTTCGCGGCGCAAGACCAAATCGGAGACATATAACACGTCCTATAGAACGGCCACGTATAACTACAATTACAATACGACGGCGTTTGGTGTGAATATCTCTTATCGTTTCGGTTCGATGAGCAGTTCGGTAAAGAAGACGGCCGCGAAAATCTCCAATGACGATCTTGTGGGTCGCAAAGCTGAATAAGCGGACACTCCAAAATGAAGTAAAAATGTCAAAGTATGCTTTGCCGTATTTCGGGCGATCCGTGATAACGGCCGTCTGCTGCGTTGCTTACGGTACTCGGGCTCAGCGCCTTGCATCCGAACCGTTCTGAGAGTATGTTTACTTTTACCACGAATTAAGAAATAAATTTACTTTTTGA
>JAIDXA010000303.1 GCA_029058705.1 Paramuribaculum sp.
TGACGGTCGTCAACCCGCCATCAATCAACTTGTCACAGACGTCCCTGACCCTGGAGGCCGGAGAGTCGTTCAAACTGACGGCGACGACCGAGAATGCCGGTAATACGGCCATCGAATGGAAAAGTTCCGATGAGTCCGTTGCAATCGTAGACCAGGAAGGCCTGGTGACGGCCATAAAGGCTGGATCCGCCTCAATCACGGCCGAATGCGAGGGTGCAAGCGCAAGCTGCGAAGTCACCGTCGCGCTCCCCGCCCCCCAGATTGGCGATTATTATTACTCTGACGGAACATGGTCGACAGAAATCGACAACAACAAATCAATCATCGGAATTGTGTTCTGGACAGGCGACCCGACCGCCGACGACGCCACCCTGCGCGCTGACCATCCGGAATGCACCCACGGACTTGTCATCGGACTTGACGAAGCCCAGATGGCCTGGCATCCTGCCTACGAGTCGGCAGAATCAACAGTAAGCGAATGGGTAGCATCCAACACAACAGGTTTTTCACTGCCAAGAAGCGGATATGCCGACAATGATCCGCTGAACAACATTTTAGGCTACAACAACACCAAAGCAATCGAAGCCTACAACAATGCGGCTGAAAACAGCGCCACCCCCGTGGCACCGGTCAAGTGGGCCGTTGAATACCGAAGCGAAGTGCCTGCCCCCCTCACGTCAAGCGACTGGTACATTCCTTCGCCCAAAGAACTGTCGCTGCTCTGCGCCGGCGAAATTGACGGATCAATATATATCAAGAAACCTATAATGACAAACGCCAATCTGATCAACGCCAGACTTGACGCGATCGGACAGATGCAAATGTCAGATGTCACATACTGGTCAAGTACCGAAAACTACTCTGAAGCCGTCCCGTTTCTCAATGAGACTGCCTGGAACTATTATTTCAAAGAGCTGAATCGTCCGCTTTCGTGGAGCATCAAGTCATGGGACGAATACGCACGCGTACGATGCATCCTTGCATTCTGACAAATACCGCCCCCTGACAGTTTACAAAGAACCGCCGGGACATTCATCCAATAAACGCGAAGAGCGCACTGGCCATTCACGCCCATGCGCTCTTCGCCTTTTTGCTCGGGCGGCATGTGTTAATGAACGTTATAAAACAACGGCTTCAGACCGATTTGCTTTTGTAATATTTCTGCACAGCAAAAACAGACAGTGTGCAAGAATAATTTACAGACAGAAACAATGTGTTAACATGTTATAATTTTTGTAACAACAACCCCGCAAAACAGACCATTTTTTAACACTTCATCGCATGTGCTAATAAACGTTTATCTCGTTGGCAAAAAGTTTAAAAACGTCAATTATGATATTGTCAGCACTTTACAATTTGCATACACAGATTTTTATGCCTAATTTTGCATCGTCAAACAATCAAACTATTGGCAGACCAATCAATAGTTTTTAATAAATCAAGCAATCAATGACACTTCGCAAAATAGTAATCTCCACTCTTCTCTGTAGCATTTTGTCACCGCTGACAACCTCAGCCAAATCCCTCCCGAAAGAACACCTTAACATTGCACGTCAGGAAACCCAGATTTCCGCCGAAGATCCATCTTCGTCTTTCATTGCAATGGCAACAGCCAAGACTCGCGAACAGTCTCCGTTTGCACAGATGCCGGATCTTCTTGATGAAGAAGCAAACATAGCCGATGCGTCAGCCTCTAAAATCATAAACTATGCTTCGCGCTTTCTCGGAACACGTTATGTTCTCGGAGCGATGGGGCCTTCCGCATTCGACTGCTCCGGATTCGTCGGATATGTCTACCGCAACTTCGGCATCACTCTTGACCGTACCTCGCGACAGCAATATCTTCAGGGCGAAAAAGTCAGCCTCGGCAATCTGCGGCCCGGCGACCTTCTCTTCTTCAGCTCGAGAAGCAGCGGACGCGGCAATGTGGGCCATGTGGCGATGGTCACTGAAGTGAATCCCGACGGATCGTGCAAGTTTATCCACGCCTCCTCAGGCAAGGGACGCGTGACCTATCAGAAATTCCCCGACAACGGCTACTATCAGCGTAATTTCGTCGGAGCGCGCCGCATACTCGGCACCAGCCTGGCACAAAACTCAAAACTTGCCCAAAATTAAAAACAAGAAATAGTGATTTAGGAATAAGATTAAAACATCCCAACCATCGGTCGGAATCCGCGAGGACTCCGACCGATATTTTTTATCGTTTTTTTTGTCTACGGCCTGCCATGGCTTTATCCTCACAAAAAAATGTCGTAACTTTGTATGTTATGGAAAAAACAGAAAACAACTCTCCTCAACGAAAAAATGACAGCATCAGCATAAAAGGAGCC
>JAIDXA010000304.1 GCA_029058705.1 Paramuribaculum sp.
CTGCGTCAAGAGCCTCCGAGGCCTTTCGACAAATTCGATTTACATCACCAGGCCACTCTCCGACAATCGTATCAGCGACCGTCCGACGTGCAATCGCACCTCCGTCATGGCCACCCATGCCATCACAAACCACAAAAATAGATTTAGATTTATCAAAAGCAATGCAATCCTCGTTTTTGTCACGGAGGCCAACCTCTGAAAAGTAATTAATTCTCAACATCTTGCCTGTTCAGTTATAATTTTCTTACGTCGGCTTAGAACCTCCTGTGAAAATGTCGGCATCCCTTCCAATGAAGACATATATTTATAGAAAGCATTCACCACACGCATTATTTTATCCACATCGTGACCGTCGGCCATTCTGTAGCCGCGTATCTCCGGAGCGGGCAGCCCTCTGTCGACACCATAGAATATCCAGTAACAGCTCAATGCGATATCGGTACGATGCAGTCCCATCGCACATGCAATGTAGAAGTTCCCAGCATCAATCTTCTCGCACAACTGCGGGAAACGCTCCACTATGTTTTCTATGCATGATGCCGTTTTATCAACAGGATAGTAGAAATAGTCCATTCCATACTTTTCACACAACGCACCCAGACGGGTATTGATGCCGTCGGCACGTAAATCAATAATTGTGCGGATGCCACACTCCTTGATAATCGGCCATGCAAATTCCTGATGGCGAGAAGACATTGTGCGCCCTCTGATGCCACCATATACGAGAGCCAGATCCGGAATATTCAGTTTCATCAGCCTCTCCACATTCAGCCCCGACGGGCCTATCGAACTTTCGACAACTCCATTCACCATTTCACATTATTTTCCATATTCATATGGAGTTTAATAATCCTGTCAATCTATCAACAAGAGATCAATTCCAACTTCATTGCAGAACCAAATCTGCCGCAAGCAGGTTATTATCATATAATCACACTTATATACATCCAGACATTATGAAAAAGTCCCTTTCACTCCTTCTGCTTGCAGTCATTGCCATTCTTCCAATGAGTGCCCGCGAACGCGTGACCACTAACGCCAGCGAGCTTCCCGCAGCCGCCAATGCCTTTCTTCAGAAACACTTCCCAAAGACAAAGGTCAATCACATCAAAATTGAGTCAGGCACATTCGGCGGCACTGACTACGACGTCATTCTATCCAATGGGAGTGAGATTGAATTTGACTCGAAGGGCAACATCAAAGAAATCGACTGCGGCTACAACTCTGTTCCGGAAGGCCTCATACTGAAGCCGATCACCGACTACGTGCGCCGGAATTTCAAAGGCCAGAAAATTGTCAGCGTCGACATTTCTCGCAACAAGTATGAAGTCGAACTCTCCAATGGCGTCGAACTCGAATTCGACCGCGACGGATCGTTCCGCAAAGCCGACTATTAGAACCCGACACCCCATGATTCCTTATTACTAATAAAACGCATAGACAACGGCCGAATTCCCCTGCCGCCCGCCTATCGCAATCCCTGAAAATAAACGCGGAAGCCTGCAATCGATGAAACGATGCAGTCTTCCGCATTATGTTTTATTTCAGCTTCGAGCCTACAATTACTTGCTGGCAATAGAGCAGCTGACAGCCAGACGCAGACGACCTTTGGCACGACGACGAGCCAATACTTTGCGACCGTTTGCAGTTGACATACGTTCACGGAATCCGTGTTTGTTAACTCTCTTTCTGTTAGAAGGTTGAAATGTTCTTTTCATTGCCGTATCTGATTTTTTCGTTTTTGTTTATTCACAATTCGGAGTGCAAATTTAGCTATTTTTCTTCAATCATGCAACTTTTTCCACACGCAAATCTCCGACAGCGCGCATTTTCGCTGCATTTTTTTCACAGGTTCCCAAAAATCATGGATGCGCCATAACAACGCCGTCAACAACCGGCTTCTACCATGTTGCTTCGGCTGCCTGTTTGATAAGACGGAGTTTCCTACGAAGACCGCTGTAATTTGTCGCTTCTCGTCCATCTATCCCCGAATTGCTGATAGAAAGACACTCTAACGGAAACTTACAGCTCATCAGCTCAATCAGCGACACAATCTTGTCCTGGCATCCCTGCTCCTCAAGCTCCGGATGCAGCCCGACCACAATATTACGGCCACCGTCGACATGTTCGAGCAAATCGAATCTCCTTAGTGCTTGGCTGTGAATATAAAGCGATTTTACACTTTCAGCTTTCATACGGCCGACCACAGTCTCTACCGGATAATCCATGTCGGCAAGCAACGGACGCATGGCTACCGCCATATCCGGCGGGAGAGAGGCCGCCACGCGATTATTGATGTCGGCAAGAAAATCAAGATCTGGATTTCCCCACGTCGAATCTATGAACAAAACACTCCGGCAACCAAGACCATAAAGAGCCATCATCGCATCCGTCATAGCGGCCACTACATTTGCGGCAACACCCTCTGCACAACCGGCAAACTCCGAATTGCGACCAATCGCTTCACAATAAACCGAGGCCGGCGACGGAAGATCCTGACGTGCAATTACGCCAAACGGAACCATTGAGCGCAGACTATTGAAATTCCGCAACAGAAGACTTTCGGAATCAAACACGATTTGTGCCGGATCAGTTCCGATCAGATCTCCGGCTGTAATTGCGCCTCGTAGATTTCCATCCGAGATCTCCTCAAAACCAAGCTCGTATAGTTCTTTAACAAGATTCTCGACAGCATGATCCTCTGCAACGGCAACATCATCAGCCGAAATCTCGCCTGCCGCTTTTCGGCTTCTGGCTTCAGACAATGCGTCCGGAACTGCGGCGTCTCCTACAAATTCACATCTGAACGGCGGAAGAATAGGTTGGGGAAAATAAATCATAAACTAAAAATGTTGGGGTGATAAACCACTGCTTCGTCAATGTTGTATGAGCCGCCTGTCTGTCTCATCCACATTACCCGCAGCACAAATAGATAATAGTTAATTCACGATGCAAAATTACAACATAGTTTTGGTCTCCCCAAATAATTACGGAAAAATTTCCGTAATTATCCATAATCTGCATAATCCCGACCTCTTCCATAAAAAATCAGTCCGACCCTTGCAAGGGCCGGACTGACTGAAGTATATTGAAAAACGACTGATCAACAGCTATTTCATTCCTGATCATTAAGAATTTCAAGCATCTTGATTGCCGAAACAGGGATGCGGGTGCCGGGGCCAAAGATAGCAGCCACTCCTGCTTTATAGAGGAAGTCATAGTCCTGTGCGGGAATCACACCGCCGGCGGTCACCAGTATATCTTCGCGCCCAAGCTTCTTAAGTTCTTCAATCACCTGAGGAATAAGGGTCTTATGACCGGCGGCAAGAGAGCTGACCCCAAGGATATGAACATCGTTTTCTACTGCTTGACGGGCAGCTTCGGCAGGTGTCTGGAAAAGCGGGCCCATATCGACATCGAAACCGCAGTCGGCATAACCTGTTGCAACTACTTTCGCTCCACGATCGTGCCCGTCCTGTCCCATCTTCGCAATCATGATGCGCGGCTGGCGGCCCTCACGTTTGGCAAATTCCTCACACATGCGCTGAGCTTTCTCAAACTCGGCATCACCTTTTGTTTCGTTTGAATACACGCCTGAAATTGTTCTTATTACTGCTTTATAACGACCCACGACTGCTTCGCAGGCATCGGAAATCTCACCAAGTGTCGCACGCACACCGGCAGCCTTGACCGCAAGATCAAGAAGATTGCCCTCTTTAGTGCGCACACATTCAGTAATCGCATCAAGAGCCTCCTTGACTTTAGCTTCATCGCGATGAGCCCTCACTTCTTCGAGCCGTTCGATCTGCTCTTTGCGCACCTCAGTGTTGTCAATCTCAAGAATATCGATCGGATCTTCATGATCTAAGCGATATTTATTAATACCGACGATTGTCTGACGACCCGAGTCAATGCGAGCCTGAGTACGGGCAGAGGCTTCTTCAATGCGGAGTTTGGGCAGCCCTGTCTCGATGGCTTTGGCCATACCGCCGAGTTTTTCGATTTCCTGAATATGCTCCCATGCACGATGAGCAATTTCATTTGTCAGAGCTTCAACATAATATGAACCTCCCCATGGATCGACCTGTTTGGTGATCATGGTTTCTTCCTGAATATAGATCTGGGTGTTGCGCGCTATACGGGCCGAGAAATCCGTCGGAAGTGCGATTGCCTCATCGAGCGCATTGGTATGCAGCGACTGAGTGTGGCCGAGAGCCGCACCCATGGCCTCGATACATGTACGCCCGACGTTATTGAACGGATCCTGCTCGGTAAGCGACCATCCGGAAGTCTGCGAATGCGTGCGGAGCGCAAGCGACTTCGGATTTTTCGGATTGAATTGCTTTACAATCTTTGCCCAGAGCATACGCGCGGCACGCATCTTGGCAACTTCCATAAAGAAATTCATGCCTATAGCCCAGAAGAACGACAGGCGCGGAGCGAACGCATCGATATCCATTCCGGCATTGACTCCGGCACGAAGATATTCAAGTCCGTCGGCAAGGGTATAGGCAAGCTCTATGTCGCATGTCGCGCCAGCCTCCTGCATGTGATATCCTGAAATTGAGATCGAATTGAATTTCGGCATGTTCTGCGAAGTATATTCGAAGATGTCCGCGATAATCCTCATCGAAAATTCAGGAGGATAGATATAGGTGTTTCGGACCATGAACTCTTTGAGAATGTCGTTCTGGATGGTCCCTGCCATTTCGGTGAGTTTGGCGCCCTGCTCAAGTCCGGCATTGATATAGAATGCAAGCACCGGAAGCACAGCTCCGTTCATAGTCATCGAAACAGACATTTTGTTAAGGGGTATACCGTCAAACAGCACCTTCATGTCATCAAGCGAACAGATTGACACTCCAGCCTTGCCGACATCGCCGACAACACGTTCGTGATCTGCATCATATCCGCGGTGGGTAGCGAGGTCAAACGCCACCGACAAACCCTTCTGGCCTGCGGCAAGATTGCGGCGGTAGAAGGCATTCGATTCCGCCGCCGTTGAGAAACCCGCATATTGGCGGATTGTCCAGGGGCGCAGCGGATACATCGCGCTATACGGGCCGCGGAGAAACGGAGGCAGACCGGAAACATATTCAAGATGTTCCAGACCTTCGAGATCGCTCTTTGTATAGACTGCCTTGACGGGTATAAGTTCCGGGGTGAGCCATTTTTCACCCTCGGCAACCGGAGCAGACTGGACTCCGAAAGCGTCTTTTGTAATATCTATGGTTTTAAAATCGGGTCTCATGATTGATTATCTATAGATTTGTAGAGGGTGAGAATTTATTTTTTAAGCAAACGATTGTTGAAATCACGAAGCACGTCAAGCACATTGCAACGGACATGTACGTAGTCGTTAATGCCCACCGCTTTCAGATCGTCCATACAAGACGGCGCGCCTGCAACGACGAACTGCGCGCGGCCATCGAGATATTTGAATGCTTCGGGAGCAAGGGTTGCATACTCATCATCGCTTGAGCAGAGCACAACGATGTCGGCGTTCTGCGACAGAGCTGCGTCGATACCGTCCTGCACCGTATCAAATCCGAGATTATCAATGATTTCATAACCGGCACACCCGAAAAAGTTGGTCGAGAACTGAGCCCGGGCAAGTCTCATGGCAAGATTTCCGATTGTCAGCATAAACACTTTCGGACGATTCGATGCCGCTTCGGTTTCAAGGCGCAATGCCTCGAAATCACTTGCCGCCCGCGCTGTAGGCAGACCACCGGTTCCGTTTTCCTCGCCGCCATTGCAGCCACACGAGCAACCGCTCTTGACTTCGATCTTACCGGCCGCCATTTCATTGATATTGGGATACTGATTGGTGCCGAGAAGAATTTCTTTTCTGCGGGCGATATCCGTATGGCGTTTTTCCGAAGTCTCGGCAACAGCTTTCTGAACATCTCCTGAATTGACTGCGGCAAGGAAACCGCCGTTATCTTCTACACCGATAAACACCTTCCATGCCTGTTCGGCGATGGAGACAGTAAGAGTCTCCACATAGTAGCTGCCTCCAGCCGGATCGACAACCTTGTCGAGATGGCTTTCTTCTTTCAGAAGGAACTGTTGGTTGCGGGCAATTCGTTCTGAAAATTCGTCAGGATTCTTGTAGGGAACATCAAACGGTGTGACCGTAATCGAATCCACACCGGCTATCGCCGCTGACATACATTCAGTCTGACTGCGGAGAAGGTTTACGTATGCGTCATAGACGGTCTGGTTGAAACGGGACGTCTCGGCGTGAACCGCCATTTTGCAATTCTCGTCGGCAACCTCATATTGTTTGACAATCTGAGCCCAAAGCATACGGGCAGCACGGAATTTAGCAATCTCCATAAAATAGTTGCTTGAAACGCCCATGTTGAATTTGATTCGGGCCGCAACTTCGGAAGCAGCGATTCCTTTGTCTGTCAGAAGAGACATCCATTCAGCTCCCCACGACAAAGCGTAGCCAAGTTCCTGGTAAATATATGCCCCAGCATTGGAAAGCATCACGCTGTTGACCGGCAGGACTTTCAATCCGGGAACATCCTTGACAGCCTCAAGCAATTCAACAGCCATAGCCGCGATATCGCCGGAAAACGCGGTGCCATGTTTCAGCGGCTTGCGGAACGGATTGAAATCAATCGAACCATTGAATTTATTTTCAATTCCTTTTGTCTTGATCAAGTCAACGAGTACTTTTGCAAAACCAACCGTTTTCTTCGGACAACAGGTGAAATTCAGTTCCACAGCGTCCGGCTCTATACCATCCAGCAATGCGGCGAGCTCTTCTGCTGAAGCCTCCTTGATTTTAAATCCGAGCGAATTTATGCCTTTCATCAGAACTTCCAATGCGATTTTGTTGGCATCCTCCGCATTGTCGGCAACTATTTCCTGACGCGAAAGCCAGTCGTTGTCAGCGCGTGTCCCGCGAATAAACGGAAATTCACCCGGAAGCGAATCTGTGGTTTTCAATCCGGCTATATCTTCTGACCTGTACATAGGCTGGACATTGAAGCCTTCATTGGTGCGCCAGACAAGCTTCTTGTCAAACGGAGCGCCTTTCAAATCTGCTTCGACTTTCGCACGCCACTCCTCTGTGCTGACTGGCGGGAACTGATCGAACAATAACTCTTTCTTTTCTATCATGATTAAGGTTAAAAATATATAGTAATTTGATATGTCTCGTTTCGATATTTCATCTTTACAATCATTGTCGGGCCTATGA
>JAIDXA010000305.1 GCA_029058705.1 Paramuribaculum sp.
GGCCCAGCGTTCGAACTGTGCGGCATAGTCGCGCTGACAGATATGGCGCGGGCGCGGAGCGGGTTGATATGAGCGGCGTCGGAGCAACATCGCCGCAAAGATAAGGCCGTGTTACAGGGAAGCGGATGCCAAATTCAATAAATGTCGTGTAGAAACAGTTTCCAATATTTACGAAAGAGAAACCTGAGAGACTATTTGGTTTTAGAAACTGTTTAAATTTACTACGAAAAAAATGTTATAACTCATTCTTGTGGGTTTATTGAGGTCTTTTATGGTTGTTTTCACCAAGTCTCATCGGTCACATAGCCCGCTATGCTCCCTCTTCAACTCGTAAAAACACCTCATAAAATCTTCTCAATTAATCCCACAACTAAATTTAAACAGTTTCTTAGAGAGTGTTTGAATTTAAACCGTGTTGACAATAAAACGAATGAAAGGTAGAAACTTCAAAATAATCCTGAGGTTCTTTTGAGCGAATTCCGACAAGTCTCACCAGTCGCATACCCCCCCTGCGTAAATCTTCATAATTCCCTCGAAAATCCCTTTTTGAGCGAGTGAAAGTTAAAACCAAACATTCTCTGAGTCTATCAAATTCCGGGACAAAAGTCAATCGAAGAAGTCGGGTTCTTCGTCATAGTCGGGTTGCTCAGGCAAAGCGGGAGCATCGGGATTTTCCTTAGCCGGCTTTTGTGCAAACACCTGCGAAGGAAGAGGTGTTGTGAGGGATGAGGAGGGCACGGATTCCACTTCTTTTTTCACGTCTTTTCTTTTCGGCTCGGTCTTTTTAGGAGTGGCCGGATTTTTACGCGTGGCAAGAGTCGGGGCGGATTTATCACTGACACCCGGTTTGCGCGGGGTGTTTTTCGGAGAAGCAGACGCCGGTTTTTTCTTGTCGACCATAGCCATATAGCGGTCAACACGACCGGAAGAATAATAGTTAGCGACGAAGTAAGGATTGTCGAGGGGCGTGATCACGACACCCTTGCTCGAAGATGCGTGGACCATCTGTCCGTTTCCGATATAAATTCCGACGTGGCCAACCCTGTCGCCGCCCCTGACAGTGAAAAAGACGAGGTCGCCAGGGAGCAGATCTTTTTGGTCGACAGGCCGACAGAATTCCATTTGCTGCTGAGATGTCCGCGGCAGGCTGATGTCGAGCGAGCGTAGAAAGACCTGCGTGACAAAACCGGAACAATCTACGCCGTTGCGGTCATTGCCGCCCCATGCATAAGGGGTTCCGATCCATGAATCGGCTTCTTTGAGAAGAGATGTTGTGACAGGGTGGGCAGACACCTCGCCGACACTGATCCTGTCCTGAGGGCGCGACTGCCGCTTCGGAGTTTTTCGCGAAGGAGACGACGCGGAAGATTTGGATTTAGCGGAGGTTGCGGCCGGGGAAGCAACCACACCACGCGCCGAGCCACAGGAGGCAAACGTAGTGGCAAAACCTACCGTAAGAGATATCAGCAAAAGAGTGCGGATTGACTTGTTGAAATATGGCAGCATTTTCGAGGAAGATAGTTGAATGAAGGAAAACATCCAGGCAACTGGACAGGATGATGCAAATTTAGTTTATTTCTCCCGAGCCGCCAAAGAGAAACCGCAAAAAACATTGTTTATTTTGAATCTGCTGGTTGTCTTAATTTGAAGCCTACTCTCAACTGGCAAGTGTAAAATTAGCTATTTGACGAAAGAAAACATTTTTAGGAGAATCGAAATTTAGAGAGTGTTTGAATTTAAACCGCGTTAACAATAATACGCATGAACGGCAGAAACTTCAAAATAATCCTGAGGTCTTTTTTGGCGAATTCCGCCAAGTCTCATCAGTCGCATAGCCCGCTATGCTCCCTCTTCAACTCGCGGAATCCGTTCAAAAAATTTCCTCAGTCTTAATTTGATTTAATTCCAAACACTCTCTTAGTTTTTTCATATCAAAAAATGATCAGATATGTTTCGATGCACTTGGAGTGTGTTTTAAATCAGTCGCCGCAACTGTCGAGCCCAAGCTGGATGGTTGCATCTTCTTCGTTGCGGGCAGAGCATTCGGAGCGTTGCGGTATGCGCTTGATGAATTTAGCCGGATTGCCGGCTACGATTGTGTCGGGATCCACATTTTTCGTGACTACACTGGCGGCTCCGACAACAGCGTTATCGCCAATGGTGACACCCGGGAGAATTGTGGCGCCTGCTCCTATCCATGCATTTTTCCCTATGTGGACAGGGCGGCAGGTTATGATCTGCCGTTCATAAAGGTCGTGGTTGTTGGATATGAGTTGTACGTTTGCAGCTATCATGGCTCCATCGTCGATCGTGATGCCGCCGGCTGACATCATCAGACATCCGGGCATGACGACTACATTTTTTCCGATTTTCACCATGTGAGGCCTGATAGCGGTGAGGGGAGCGCTTACTATGCTTTCATCACCCATCGAGGGAAAGATGCGGTGCATCAATGAGGCATATTCGGTTGTGCCCGGCATTGTGTGGTTGAATTTGAATATGAGCTGTGCATGCTCGTTGGCGAGAGCCAATTCTTCAGGCGTCTGTTTTGTTACGTCTATTCTGATTTCGTCCATAATCGTTTTTACGCAGTTTTGAGATATTTGTCTTTGTTTGCCGTAAGGCACTTCTGACACCGGGAGAAAGGGTCATGATGTTTTCCTCCAATATGTCAAGATGTTCATCCAGTTCATCGACAAGTTCGGGATAATGGCGGCACATATTGAATGCCACATACAAACTGAAGCATCTGATGGCGTATGGTTCACACTCGGAATTGATTTTTGACATGCAGAAGTCAAGCAGGTCTGTTCTTAAATCGTCTTTATTGAAATCCTGCCTCCGCAGAATCTGCAGGAGCATGCGTTTCTTTCCGGTGTCGGACTCTTTCAGAAGCATACTGGTTATTTGGTCGCGCAGTGACGACAGCCATTCAGAGTCAGATACGGGCAGGTGAGTCATTGTCCAGAGTGCGTTTGAGCTTGTGCGCTTGTCGTCAGACTGGGCTAAAGACCAGAGCCGCCACATGTTTTCTTCGATTCCAGATGCCCAGGATACAGCACTTTTAATTTCGGGAAGATTGACGTTGTGCGACAAAAGGTCTTCGATGTTCATTTCGAAAAGGCTGGAATTAATTGGCTTTGCGCAGTATAATATAGTCTGATGCATTGTGCCCGACGAGACGGACAACTGAGTCGTTCTCAAGACATAAGGTCGCAATGTCGGGTAGAATTTTGCGTAAGGCGTCTTCTGTGGCCATGTTGTCACAAGCCATTTCAGTCATCATTCCGTCGCCAAAGGTTATGGAGTCGCCGATGAGTGTGTATATGCCACTGAAAGTATTGCAATTGGTCTGTATGAAATATGTGGAGTCGCCAAAGTTTATGTGTTGAGTGCGGCCATGCGCTTCTTCATCAGGACGCACTTGCAAGGAATCGCTGAATACTATTGTTTCAATATCCCATTTTCCCCGAATGCCTTGATTTGCCACGGCGGTCGGTTGGGGATTATCGGCTGTCGCCATGCTTTTTTCATTGCTGCCGACTGAACATGATGAGGCTATGATGGTCAGCGCTATGGCTAAAACGGGTTTTATCTGTCGTTTCATAAGCGGTTGAGGTGTCTGAATTTTTTGATTGATGTGAGAGAATACATGTTCAGTGTTTGAACAGATAACGCACTTTCACGCTGTAGCGTCGGACGATGCGCCGCATATTTTCCATGCCGGAGCCACTGTCGTAAGCCACATTGCTGAAAACTCCGAAGGCCGCCGGTTCACTGGTTGTTTCTGTAATTTCATGTGGCGCGATTATTTT
>JAIDXA010000306.1 GCA_029058705.1 Paramuribaculum sp.
GAGGAGAAGAAAGCCGAAGTGTTCCTGCGCCCCGAAGAGGTGTCGCTCGCAATCGGCAAGGGCGGTCTGAACATCAAGCTCGCCTCCATGCTGACAGGCTACGTCATCGATGTCTACCGCGACACTGAAGAATCGTTTGAAGAAGACATCTACCTCGATGAATTCAAAGACGAAATCGACGCCTGGATCATCGAACAGCTCAAAAACATCGGCCTTGTCACTGCCAAAAGCGTTCTTGGAGCGCCCCGCGAACTCCTCATCGACAAAGCCGACCTCGAGGAAGCCACCGTCGACAACGTCCTCAACATTCTGCGCGCGGAATTCGAGGAAGAATAAAACGCCCGCGCGTCACGCTTCCAGCGAGACCTCTCCCGGACCGGCGGTCGGCCGACCGCTGTTGAAATATCGGCCGACTGCTGTCAATTTAATTAAAGAAGTGATTTAAAACATTATATGGCGAAGACGAAAATTAGCAAAGCAGCCAAGGACTTCAACATCTCAATTGCCACTCTCGTGGAGTTCCTTCACAAAAAAGGAATCGAGGTTGCCAACCCCGAAAACCCGAACACTCGCATCGATGAGGCGGCCATTGAGTTGCTGACTAAGGAATATGCCCCTGACCGCAAACTCAAGACTGAAAGCAACAACATCACAAACCAGAGGGCAAAAACGCCGGAAAAGCCGAAAAGTGCAGAAGCTCCGGAACCACGCGCCGTAAAACCGGCCTCGTCCGGGCCGAAAGTGATCGGCAAGATCGACCTTGCCACCGGCAAACCGGTCGAAACATCTCCGAAGCCTAAAGCTGAGCCTGAAAAGGAAGCCGAGCCCGCTCCACTGCAACAGACTCCTAAAACAGAGCCGGTTGCCGTTGAAAAGCCCGCACCCGTAAGCAAACCCGAGCCGACCCTCGAGCCTGTCAGCAAACCCGAACCCAAAGCCGAAACAAAACCCGCCGCTCCGGCCGAAACAAAACCGAAGCCCGTTGAAAAGCCGGCATCCGAGCCTGTCAGCAAACCCGAGCCTAAAGCCGAACCCAAGGAGGAAGCGCCCAAATCGGCCGACGACAATTTCATCCCGACAAAAGTGACCGGCGGACTGAACATCAACGTCGTAGGTAAAATCGACCTCTCCGCCATCAACCAGACAACTCGCCCCAAAAAGAAAACCAAAGAGGAGAAACGCAACGAGCGCATGAACGCCCAGAGCGGCACCAACGCCTCGGGCGGGCGAAAAAAACGCCGCCGGATCGGATGCATGGAGAAAA
>JAIDXA010000307.1 GCA_029058705.1 Paramuribaculum sp.
AGAGGGGTATAAGAGACAGGGCTGGATAACAGGAACGAGAGCCATGTAGGAATAGGCCGACACCGCAATCGCACCCATCAGGTTCGGAGCGAGCTTAGACGAAAGGAAGATTGCAGTAGGGCCGTCAGCTCCACCGATTATCGCGATCGCACCGGCCTGATCCGGAGCAAAGCCGAGCAGAAGAGCGACCATATACGCGCCAAAGATTCCGAATTGGGCGGCCGCACCGATAAGCATCAGCTTCGGATTGGCAATGAGCGCCGAGAAGTCGGTCATCGCACCGATGCCGAGAAAAATCAGCGGAGGATACCATCCGGCACTCACACCATTATACAGAATGTTCAGAACAGATCCTTCTTCATAGATACCGACTTCGAGACCGGCAGTCGTGTCAAACGGAATGTTACCGATCAGCATACCGAAACCGATCGGAACAAGCAACATTGGCTCGAAATTCTTCTTGATGGCAAGCCAAATGAAGAATAGACCCACGGCAAGCATGACGAAATGCTGCCAGGTAGCGTTGTGGAACCCGGTGAGATTCCAGAACTGCTGGAGGTTAGTCAGCAAAAAATCACCAAAATCCATATTTTTAAGATTGTAATGGGTTAATGGTTAACAAAGTCACTCTATCGTGAGGATAGGAGCTCCCTCAAGAACAGCGTCACCGGGATTCACTTCGATAGATTTCACTACGCCGTCACGGCCTGCATGAATGGCATTTTCCATTTTCATAGCCTCCAGGATCGCTACAGTATCGGAAGCGCCTACGGTGTCGCCGACCTTGACGTTGACACTGACAATGGTTCCGGGCAGCGGCGAAACCACCTTGTGGCCGGCACCCCCTGCCGATGCGGGTTTGGCAATGACCTTGCCGCCTTCCGCCGTGCGGGGAGCAGCGGAGGGACGCGGAGCGTTTTTGATTGTCACAGGCTTCTTGTCGGCATTGAGTTCTACTTTATAGGGAACGCCATTGACTTCCACCTCGGCGACATTATGTTCGATGTCGCCCACCGACACCTTGTACATGTTACCGTTGATTTTATATTTATATTCTTTCATTGTTCAAATGATTTTTATAACGGATTGTTGAATTGAAATTTTAAACAGTCTGATGCGCTTATTTCTGAGGAAGCTGGCGGAGATTGTAGATTTTGGAACTCCACGGCGAGTAGGCGCGTTTCACTTTGTTTATAGTGAGCACCGTGTTTTCGCGGTCGTGAGCATCCAGATGTTCATGAAGCGCCATAACGATAGCGGCGATTTCCTCACCCGAATCATGAATCTTGCGTTCTTCCGGCTCAAGATCAGCCACAGTCGTGCCTTTAGCAACCGCACGGTTACGGCGGGAAACACGTTCTCCGATCTTGCTGATGATGTAGAAACATACACACAGCAGCAGCAACGCGCTGAAAACAATGCCCATGGCCATGATTGCCATAGCGCCGCCGTTGGCATCCTTTTCCGCAAACATATCGATCTTGTCGTTCTTCTCGCGGATCTTGTTGTTGGAACTTGGAGTGACAGGACGTCCGTTGCTGTCATCTCTCACCTCCCAGGCCTCGGATGCATCGCCACTCTTGGAGTCAATGCCGTCAACAATACGGGCATATGAAGTGTTCGGCGCCAGATCTGCCGGAATTGTAACCTGGTCGATCAGAGTAACACCGTCGGCATCAAACACACCGATCCAGTTTTCCTGTCCTGGAGTCAGAGTGAAATTAGTGTGGAAAGTTCCAAGGGTAGGTTGTCCGTCAGCCCAGAAAACGATGTGCTGACGTTTTGGAATCTTAGTGTTGACATCACCCAGCGGAACTGCATACATCATGGCCTTACGCTCCTTCGACGTGAGGGAGCTGTCGAGAGTCGCCGGATTGTTCGTAATGAATACGCTGGCTATGTTCAGCGGCGCATGAGTCGTGTTGAAAAGCTCGATCCACGCGCGGTGACGTCCGTAATCGTCAACCACACTGCTGTCGTTCTGCACCATCACTTCATTTATGCGCAGATTCCGGCGGCTCTGGGCCGTCATGACAGACGCACACGAGGCTATGGTCAGAAGCAGAAGGAATATTTTCTTTCTCATTTTTCTCTGTATGGGTAATCTAATTGTTTCTTATGATATTACAGAGGGATATTGCCATGTTTCTTGGCCGGATTGGTCAGTTTCTTTGTGGCAAGCTGCTGAAGAGCGCGAATCACGCGGAAACGGGTGTTGCGCGGTTCGATGACATCATCGATATAACCGTAGCGGGCAGCGTTGTAAGGATTGCAGAACAGTTTGTTGTATTCCGATTCTTTTTCCTTAAGCACCGCCTGGGGATCTTCGGCCGCCTTGGCTTCACGGGCGTAAAGCACTTCTACCGCACCGGCGCCACCCATCACGGCGATTTCAGCTGTCGGCCACGCATAGTTCATATCGCCGCGAAGCTGCTTGCAGCTCATCACAATATGGCTGCCGCCATAGCTCTTGCGAAGAGTGACGGTCACTTTGGGAACAGTAGCCTCGCCATATGCATAGAGCAGTTTGGCTCCGTGAAGAATCACTCCGTTATATTCCTGGCCTGTTCCGGGAAGGAATCCGGGAACGTCGACAAGAGTTACCAATGGAATGTTGAAGGCGTCGCAGAAACGCACAAAACGCGCACCCTTGCGCGAAGCATTGCTGTCAAGGACACCGGCGAGGAATTTTGGCTGGTTAGCCACAATTCCGACAGCCTGTCCGTTGAAACGGGCAAATCCGACAATGAGGTTTTTTGCATAGTTACGCTGCACTTCAAGGAACTCGCCGTTGTCAATGATCGCTCCGATGACTTCATACATGTCGTAGGGGCGGTTCGGTGAATCGGGAATAATGTCGTTGAGCGAGTCTTCCAGACGGTCAATCGGGTCATTGCATTCAACCAATGGGGGATCCTCAAGGTTATTCTGAGGAATATAGCTGAAGAGCTTGCGGATAATCTTCAGGCAGTCTTCGCCGTCTTCAGCGGCGAAATGGGCAACACCGCTCTTTGTAGAATGGACTTCAGCTCCACCGAGAGCGTCCTGAGTGACATCCTCGCCGGTCACAGTCTTCACTACTTTCGGACCGGTAAGGAACATATATGATATGCCCTTGGTCATAATGGTAAAGTCGGTGAGAGCGGGTGAGTAGACCGCACCGCCCGCACACGGACCGAGAATAGCGGAAATCTGGGGTATAACTCCGGATGCAAGAATGTTGCGCTGGAAAATTTCGGCATATCCGGCCAATGCGTTGATGCCTTCCTGAATACGTGCACCGCCCGAGTCGTTAAGCCCGATTACAGGCGCGCCCATCTTCATGGCCATGTCCATGATCTTGCAGATCTTCAACGCCATTGTCTCGCTCAGTGATCCGCCGAACACTGTAAAGTCCTGTGCGAACACATAAACCAGACGTCCGTCGATCGTTCCGTAACCGGTCACGACACCGTCGCCGAGAAATGATTTCTTTTCCTGACCGAAATTATGGCACCGATGGCGCACAAACATATCGATTTCTTCGAATGAACCTTCGTCGAGAAGTTGGGCAATGCGTTCGCGGGCAGTGTATTTTCCGCGTTCATGCTGTTTCTGGATGGCTTTCTCGCCGCCTCCCAAGCGGGCCTCATTGCGCAGAGCAATGAGTTCCTGGACTTTTTCAAGCTGATTACTCATTGTGGGGTAATGGTTGAGTTATGGATTTTAAAGTTGAAGAAACCGATGATGATCATTCCACCGGAGTCTTCCTTTTGTTGTTTTATTGTGGATTATTTGTTCGGGTCCTCGCAGAGTTCTACAAGTGTGCCGCAGGTGCTCTTCGGATGAAGGAATGCGATATTCAGGCCCTCGGCGCCCTTGCGGGGTGCTTTGTCGATCAAACGGCCTCCCTTGCTTTCAACTTCCGCAAGAGCATTGGCAACACCATCCTGCACTGCGAATGCGATGTGCTGGATGCCGCCGCGACCGCCGTTGTTGGCGATAAACTTAGCGATAGCGCTGTCGGGCGATGTGGCTTCAAGAAGTTCAATCTTTGTCTGGCCAACCTTAAAAAATGCAGTCCGCACTTTCTGGTCGGCCACCTCTTCGATGGCAAAACATTTGAAGCCAAGCATATTTTCATAAAACGGGATAGCTTCTTCAAGAGAAGTCACGGCAATGCCGACATGTTCGATGTGGGAAATATCCATGATATTACTGTTTTTAAAAAAATTGATAATTTCCAAAAATTATAAGTTTCACCGCAGCCGTGCAAAAATCAGCGGCTCAAAAAACCACTTAAATTATTTTCGCGCGCGCGTGTCAACCGCAAATTTAAGCATAAAAATTGAGAATATCCGCAAATAATCAGATTAAGTTTGCATTTCAGCATAAAGCGTTGCGATAAGATCAACGGCCGTCCCGACAGGAACAGATCCGGTGTTGACCATCAGCTGATAATTATGGGGATTACCCCATCTGCGACCGGTAAAATGCTGATAATGCCGGATTCTCAACTCATTCCGCTGCCGGATATCCTTTGGCGCGGTTGCCGGATCAATCCCATAGGACGAGACTGCCCTTTCAATGGCATGATCGGAATCCGTGTAGCAGAAAACACTGAGGACCGCACAATCGGCCATATCAGCCAGGACATGATCGGCACAGCGTCCGACGATGACACATGGTTTTTCAGCCGCAATCTCCCGTATGACTCGGCTCTGTGCCATAAAAAGGCGATCAGGCCCCGTCTGGCTATGTTCGAGAGCAACATCGTAGTTCTGGAAAATCTGAGCCGCGAGGGCCTCGGATGACAACGACTGCTCGTTTGACTCAACGAAGTCTTCGGAATACCCGCTTTCAGTTGCTGCCATAGCAATAATGTCCCGGTCATAGCATTTTATTCCAAGTTTTTCGGCAAGTCTGTAACCAAGTTCACGACCACCGCTTCCGAATTCCCGCGTTATGGTAATGACCGTATGACGACCGGCAACGGCCGGTTTTTCAGACGCATTTTTTCTGACTCCCATAAGCCATGGGGTCAGCGGACGCAACAACTTGCCAAAGAAAAACACCATAGGCCCGACCATCAGCGCCGCAGCGACAGTCCCCTCGCGGACTCCGGAAACTGTCGAGGAGAAAATCATCGATATGAGACACGCTGAAATCACCAGGCTGACATCAAAACATATTTTCACACGTCCGAACTCCTTCTTGAAACGCGAGGAAATGACCCTGATCAGATAGTCGCCCGAAAGCATTGCGACATTCGCCTGCACTGACATAGCTATTCCGACCGCAAGAATCGCACATCCCGCGATCAGAGTCGCCACATGGCTCAGATAATGTTCCGGTATCCACCAATAAAGCATCCGCAGAGACATATCGATGAATATTCCGAAAAGCACACTGACCGGAATCTGCATGATCAGGTCGAACCGTTTTTCTCTAATCTGGCTTTTCGACATAAGCGCGACTTCGAGAATAATATACAGCATATTGAACAATGCCGTCCACCATCCGATAGAAAGTGGGGTGAACAGACTTAAGACATAAGGCACACTTGAGATGGGCGAAGTCCCGAGCACGGTTTTCGTCACAAGTGCGACACCCACAGAACTGATGAACAATGAGATCAGAAAATAGGCATATCTTTTAAACATAAAATGGGGATATTTAAAACATGCAAAGTTACTATTTTTTATCCAATCAAGCGTCAAACCGTCCGAACAGGCAGTAATGACGAACTTTTTCCTCCCCCATGCGTTATTTCAAACAGAAAACCGAATGCAGCCCATGCATGTCTGCATTCCTTGTCAAACCTGCTTCTTAATTATCAAAATCCCAATATTATGACTAATACAGCACCACTTCAAGGAATTAAAGTTGTTGATTTCACAGAGGTCCAGTCCGGTCCCTCATGCACCCAGATGCTCGCATGGCTTGGAGCCGAAGTCATTAAAATCGAGCGCCCTGGAGTCGGCGACGCAACTCGCAAGGAACTGCAGTTCAACCCTGATCTTCCTTCCTACTATTTCCTTCAGTTAAATTCCGACAAGAAATCGATCTCACTTGACGCCAAAACCCCCGATGGCAAGGAGATCCTGACAAAACTCATCAAAGAGTGCGACATTTTTGTCGAAAACCTCCATCCCGGCGCGATGGACAAGCTCGGCTTCAGCTGGGAAGCGGTACATCAGCTCAATCCGAAATGCATCTACGGAACAATCAAAGGATTTCCACTTTCGTCAAAATACAAAGATCTGAAAGCATATGAACCTATTGCCCAGGTGACAGCGGCAGCCGCATCTACCACCGGATGGTATGACGGCCAATACAACGTACCGACCCAGTCGGGAGCCGCTCTCGGCGACTCAAACACCGGAATGCACCTTCTGATCGGCCTTCTTGCGGCTCTACAGCAGCGTAATCACACAGGAGAGGGTTGTTACGTCTATCAGTCAATGCACAATGCATGCCTCAACCTGTGCCGAATCAAGACACGTGACCAGCTGACCCTCGACAAAATCGGCTATCTGACACAATTCCCGCAATATCCCGATGGAAAATTCGGCGACTGCGTTCCACGCTCCGGAAACATTGAAGGTGGCGGCGTCTTAGGGTGGACCTACAAGTGCAAACCAGCCGGAGGCTATGATTCGGAAGTCGATGCCAACAATTATGTCTACGTGATTCTACAACGTGGCGAAAAAGATTTCGAACTGTTCTGCAAGGCTACTGGCTTCGAAGACTGGCTGACTAATCCCGACTTCAATACAGCAGACGCCCGCGACCGCCACAAAGATGAAATCTACCAGAGAATTGGCGCATGGACAGCCGACAAAACGAAATTCGAAGTCACTTCGATTCTCGGTGAAGCCGGAGTCCCCGTCGGCCCTGTTCTCTCGACGAAAGAAGTCATGACCGACGAATCGCTCTACGACGGCAACACTCTCGTAAAAATCAACCAGGGAGGAGAGATCGGCGAATTCGTGACCGTAGGTTGTCCGTTTACGCTCTCAAACTTCACTCCGGCCTATGGGCCCTGCCCGTCGCTCGGAGGAAACACTGAAGAAATCCTTAAAGGCCTCGGCTATACACCCGAACAGATCGCATCGTTTGCCGCAAACGGCACGACAACTCCGGCTCCCAAAGCCCAATGATCGGCTTTATACTGAATTTCAAAACGGAGATGACTTGTGGTATGCCCACCGGCCCATCCACAAGTCACTTCTTTTTCACAACATACCCATACACTTATCCTACAGTCACTCACCCCTAAATCTCAAAGCACATGTCAACCACCACCAATAGCACTATTCCTCAGGTGTCTGCTCCTAAATTCCCCGAACAGGTCACAGGAATGTATATACTCGCCGAATCACTGCGCAGACTCGGTCTTTCCGACGTTTACGGACTTGTCGGCATTCCGGTTACAGAAGTGGCCTACGCCATGCAGAAAATCGGAATGAACTATTATGGATTCCGTTTTGAACAACAGGCGGGAATGGCAGCGGCAACACATGGTTTTCTTACCGGAAAGCCCGGCGTGCTGCTTACCGTCTCCTCGCTCGGTTTCATGAACGGTTTGACCGCAACTGCGAATGCGACCGTCAACTGTTATCCCATGATTCAGATTTCAGGAGCTTCAGACCCGACAATGGTCGACATGAATGTCGGGACCTACGAACAGCTCGACCAGCTCAACACAGCCCGCCCACTTGTCAAAGCCGCATTCCGCTGTTCTTATGCCAAGGATATTCCCTCAGCCGTCGCAAGAGCCTATCGCGCCGCCGTAAGCGGGCGTCCGGGCGGAGTCTACATCGACATGACAACTCCTGCTCTCGGCGAAGTCATGAACGCATCCGATGCCGAAAAACTATTTTATGAACCTGTCGACGTTGCCTCTACCGTAGCCCCGACGGCAACCTCCGTCAACCGCGCGGCAGAAATGCTTCTTTCGGCAAAAAGGCCTGCAATCCTTCTCGGAAAAGGAGCAGCATATGCGCGCGTCGACGACCGGATCAAGGAACTGGTGAAAAAATACAACATTCCATATCTATCAATGTCGATGGCCAAAGGGCTTCTTCCCGACAACGGTCCGCTCAGCGCTCTGAGCTGCCGCTCGACCATAATGGAAAAAGCTGATGTCGTCATGGTCATCGGCGCCAGAATAAACTGGATGCTGTCGTTCGGACGTGGAAAATGGAATCCGGCAATGAAATTCATCCAGCTTGACATCGAGCCGACCGAAATAGACCGCAACGTACCTATTGCAGCTCCGGTCATCGGCGACATGAACGAATCGCTCGCCATGATTCTCGAAGCCATGAATGGACGAACGATGTCGGCCGATCCTCAATGGGTAGCATCGCTTCAGGCTGAGGCGAAAATCAAGAATGAGAAATTCCAGACACGATTGCAGGACGCGGCCTCGGCAAACCCGATGAACCACTTGAGCGCATTGTCGGTGATCAAACCGATTCTCGAATCCAACCCTGACATCATCCTCGTGAACGAAGGCGCCAACACCCTCGACGACACCCGCGACTCTGTTGACATGTCGCTTCCGCGTCATCGAGTCGACTGCGCTACATGGGCAATCATGGGAATGGGAATGGGATCGGCGATCGGAGCCGCCGTCTCTACCGGAAAACAGGTTGTCGCAATAGAAGGCGACTCCGCGTTCGGATTCTCCGGAATGGACTTCGCGACAATCTGCCGCTACAAACTTCCGGTGACAGTCGTTGTGTTCAACAACGGAGGCATATACAACGGCGTTGGCGTAAATCCATCCGGAGGCGACGCTCCCGCACCTACCACACTCGACATCAACGCCAGCTACAATCTGATAGGCCAGGCTTTCGGAGCCGACAACTACCGCGTCGACAACGCCACCGATCTAAAGAAAGTCCTTGAATCAGCCATTGCCTCACGCAAGCCATGTCTTATCGACGTGCAGCTAAGCGCCGATTCCGGCAAGGAATCCGGTCACATCGGATATCTTAACCCGACGCCTCTGATCGACTATACCGTCTGACACGGTCGCCGTCAACTACTTTATCTATTTTTTACAAACTCTTTCAATTTGTTAGTCATGGGTCTTAGTCATGTCATATTGTATGCCATCGTCCCGATTATAGTTGTCATGCTTGCCGGATTCATTTCAGGCAAAAAAGGCGCGTTCAACGGCGATGACTCGAAAAAATTCAACAAGGTCGTGCTTGACTTCGCATTGCCGGCAGCTTTGTTTGTGTCGATAGTCCAGTCAACCCGAGAAGAACTTGCACGCGATGCCAAACTGACACTTGTGTCGACAATCGGCATCATGGCCTGTTTCATGCTGGTCTATTTCATCTTTAAATACTGCTTCAAAAAGAACAACGGCGCTGATGCGGCAGTATCGGCCCTGATCAGTGGGTCGCCGACAATCGGATTTCTCGGTTTTGCCGTTCTTGAACCGATATTCGGCACTTCACCGACCGTGGCTCTTGTCGTAGCGATTGTCGGAATTGTCGTAAATGCAATCGGAATTCCTGTCGGGCTCTCTTTAATGAACGCATCGCTCGAAAAACAGAATCCCGGTTCGACAAAAAAAGAAAGCGCATGGAAGCCTGTGTTGCACGCACTCGCACAACCTGTGGCATGGGCTCCGATCCTCGCTGTTGTCTGGGTTCTCGTCGGAATCCCCTGGCCAAAAGAGTTCAGCCCGTCATTCGACCTCATCGCCAAAGCCAATGCATCGATGGCCGTATTCTCGGCTGGCATCACACTCTCATCTGTCAAATTCACCCTCAACTGGCAGGCCGTTCTCGGCTCGATACTCAAAATGGTCATGATGCCGGCCGTCGTCCTGATTCTCGGAATGATTTTCAGAATGGATCCACTGAATCTGAAAATGCTGGTTGTGGCAAGCGCCCTTCCTCCGGCTTTCTCCGGAATCATCATTGCCGACGAATATAACACCTACGTTGCGACAGGCACATCGTCATTGACCCTCAGCGTCATTCTGTTTGTCGGATTCTGTCCGCTCTGGATATGGCTGACCGATATAGCCTTGCGTTCTTTCGCTTGTTAAAAAACGGGCTTATGAGCATTTCTCTTAACTCCGTATGTTGATTTAATCACCCGCCTCCTGCCCTTCGATCCGAACCAAGCCGTAGAGCAGGAGGCTTTTTCCTTCCCCCACACCCAGCCACCATGGACTCACAAAACCTGCAAAACATGGACGGATGCACTGCCGCCGCCCATATCGCCTATGCATTAAGCGAGATCGCCACCATCTATCCGATCACTCCGATCGCATCAATGGGCGAAACCGCCGACAAATGGGCCATATCCGGACGAAACAACATCTTCGGCTCCACAATGGAGATAAAAGAAATGGAAAGCGAACTTGGTGCGGCCGGAGCTACTCATGGCGCTCTGGCGGCAGGAGCACTCGCAACCACCTTCACCTCTTCACAGGGGTTGCTGCTGATGATCCCGAACATGTATAAGATTGCAGGAGAGCAGCTGCCGGGTGTTTTCCATGTCGGATGCCGTTCGCTCGCATCTCATGCCCTGAGTATATTCGGCGACCATCAGGACGTGATGGCTTGCCGCTCGACAGGATTCGTCATGCTTGCATCCTCATCCGTGCAGGAAACGATGGATCTCGCTCTTGTCGCCCACCTTGCGGCAATCGAGGGCTCTCTTCCGGTTCTCCATTTCTTCGACGGCTGGCGCACATCAAACGAAACCTCAACCATATCAGTAATTCCCTACGATGACATCCGTCCACTTGTCAACTACGACAAAGTAAACGAATTCCGCCGCCGCGCAATGAATCCGGAACACCCAGATCTCAGAGGCACATCCCAAGGCCCAGACGTCTATTTCCAATGCAGGGAAGCAGCCAACCCCGCCTACGATGCCATGACCGCAATCATCGCCGAAGCCATGAAAAAAGTCGGACAGCTGACAGGTCGCAATTATCATCCTGTCGACTACCATGGCTCGCTTTCGGCCGAATGTGTGATCGTCTCGATCGGATCCTCTGCCCAGGTGATTGCCGAATCTGTCGATACCCTCAACAATTCCGGCTACAATGTCGGGGCTGTCAACATCCGTCTTTAC
>JAIDXA010000308.1 GCA_029058705.1 Paramuribaculum sp.
ATAATATACAGATTACCTATGGTTTACAAATTTCGCATTGTTTCAGACGAAGTTGAAAATTTTCGCCGTGAAATCGAAATTGACGCTGATTCAACGTTCTTGTCTCTCCGCAACGCAATATGCGATTCTGTGGGCTACGACAAAAATCAGATGAGCTCGTTTTTCATCTGCGACGAAGGTTGGGAAAAAGACGTCGAGATAACACTTGAGGATATGGGGTCTGACTCGTCGGAAGATGTCTATCTGATGGAGGACTCTGTCATTTCTGATTTCGTTGAGGATGAGGGACAGCGGCTTCTCTATGTGTTCGATTACATGACCGACCGTTGCTTCTTCATCGAACTTCATGAAACCGAACCCGGACGCACCCTGCTCGATCCGCTGTGCACCGTTGCCAGAGGAAAAGCCCCGGCTCAGAACGTAGACCTTGATGAATTCGAGGAAAAAGTCGCTAAGACAACTGTGGCGACTCCCGACATCGACGAAGAGTTCTACGGCTCGACCGAATACAATCCCGACGAATTCGATTCCGAAGGATTCGATGAGATGACCTTCGATTCCTGACCACCCGACAACTGACCGAACGGATTTGGGACGTCTTCTCGCTATTGACTATGGCCGACGCAGATGCGGAATAGCCGTAACTGACACTCTTAGAATTGTCGCCACCGGCCTCGCTACCGTTGAGACCTCACGACTGATTGGTTTTGTGCGCGATTATGTGGCGCGTGAACCTGTCGACGCCATCATTGTAGGGCTTCCGCGCGACGTTCACGGACGCGATTCGGATTCGATGCGGTATATTACCCCCGGAATCAATCGCCTGCGCAAGGAACTTCCCGCCATGAGGATCGAATTCTATGACGAACGTTTCACCTCCGTCATAGCCCACCGTTCGATGATTGATTCAGGGATGAAAAAAATGCAGCGGCGCGATAAGGCAACCGTCGACACAATGGCCGCCGCCATCATTCTGAACGACTATCTCCAGAGCCGCCGCTATGCGGAAGATCTGTCCTGAGCGCCGGTGACAAATAATCTTATATCTATAGTATACTCCAATTAAACCAGAAAATAAATGAGTCTGCCGATCTATCTCTATGGCCACCCAGTGCTTCGTGCTGTTTCCGCGCCTGTCGACTCCGCTCGCGAGGGGCTGAAGGAACTTGTAGAAAAAATGTATGAAACAATGTATGAAAGCGAAGGTGTCGGGCTGGCTGCGCCGCAGATTGGTCTCAATGAACAGCTGGTAGTCATCGATGCCGACCCGGTCGGTGATTCGTTTCCCGAATGTGCCGGACGGAAACTGACCCTCATAAATCCTGAATATGAGATTCTCGACGGCGAGAAGATCACCCGTGCCGAAGGCTGTCTCAGTCTTCCGGGTCTGTCGGAAAATGTGGCCCGTGTCGAGCACATCTTGTTGCGGTGGGTCGATGAGGATTTCAACCCCCACGAAGAAGAAATCTCCGGATTTCTTGCACGCATTGTCCAGCACGAACTCGATCATCTCGACGGAAAACTGTACATCGACCACATCTCTCCGATCCGCAAGCAGCTTATCCGAACTCGTCTGCGCAACATCGCGACCGGCAAAATCCGTGTCGACTACCCGGTGCGTTATGCCCCTAAACGCTGACGGCACATTAAATATATTCCCGATCCCGACAGAAATCCACATAAATATTATAACCCCATCCACTCAACAGACTGACCGAAAATGGCCGACGACAAAAAGATTATCTTCTCGATGGTAGGTGTCTCGAAAATCTACCCCCCTCAGAAACAAGTTCTGAAAAACATATATCTGTCATTCTTCTATGGAGCTAAGATCGGCATTATCGGTCTTAACGGCTCCGGAAAATCATCGCTTCTGAAAATTATTGCCGGAATCGACAAGGACTATCAGGGCGAAGTCGTCTTCTCGCCCGGATATTCTGTAGGCTACCTCGAACAGGAGCCTGTCCTTGATCCGGAAAAGACAGTCATCGATGTTGTCCGCGAAGGTGTTCAGCCGATCATGGATCTGTTGGCCGAATTCGACAAAGTCAACGAAGCGTTCTGCGACCCCGACGTGCTCGAGGACCCGGACAAGATGGACGCCCTCATCGCGCGCCAGGCCGAACTTCAGGACCGTCTTGACGCGGCTGACGCGTGGAATATCGATTCGAAGCTCGAACGGGCCATGGACGCCCTGCAGTGTCCGCCTGACGATCAGAAAATCGCGACCCTGTCGGGTGGCGAACGCCGTCGTGTGGCCCTCTGCCGGTTGTTGCTCCAGCAGCCCGACGTGCTTTTGCTCGACGAGCCGACCAACCACCTCGATGCCGAGTCGATCGACTGGCTCGAACAACACCTGCGTCAATATCCGGGTACGGTCATCGCCATCACCCACGACCGCTACTTCCTTGATCATGTTGCCGGATGGATCCTCGAACTTGACCGTGGCGAAGGAATTCCATGGAAAGGAAACTACACCTCATGGCTCGACCAGAAAACAAAACGCATGGCTCAGGAGGAAAAACAGGCAAGCAAACGACGCAAAACCCTTGAGCGCGAGCTCGAATGGGTCCGCATGGCTCCCAAAGCCCGTCAGGCGAAAGGCAAGGCCCGTCTGAACAGCTACGACCGGCTGCTCAACGAAGACCAGAAGCAGCGCGAGGAGCGGCTCGAAATCTTCATCCCCAACGGACCGCGTCTCGGGCAGAAAGTGATCGAGGCTACCGGACTTGCCAAAGCCTATGGTAAGAAAAAACTTTTCGACGGGCTGAACTTCATGCTCCCGCCAAACGGCATTGTGGGAGTGATCGGGCCGAACGGTGCCGGAAAGACAACCCTTTTCCGTCTGATCATGGGACAGGAAACTCCCGATGCCGGAACTTTCGATGTCGGGGAAACTGTCAGAATAGCCTACGTCGACCAGACCCACCACGATCTGCTCCCCGAAAAATCGGTCTATGAAGTGATCTCGCAAGGCGTTGAAAGCTTCCGGATGGGCGGACGCGATGTAAACGCACGCGCCTACCTCTCCCGCTTTAACTTCACCGGCGCCGATCAGGAAAAGAAAATCGGAGTCCTGTCCGGAGGCGAGCGCAACCGTCTTCACCTTGCGATGGCTCTGAAGGAGGAAGGCAATGTCCTGCTTCTCGACGAACCGACAAACGATATCGACGTAAACACCCTCCGCGCTCTTGAGGAAGGTCTCGACGACTTTGCGGGATGTGCTGTCGTTGTCAGCCACGACCGATGGTTTCTTGACCGCATCTGCACCCACATCCTGTCATTCGAGGGCGATGGAAACGTCGTGTTCTATGAAGGATCCTATTCCGACTATGAAGAGTTCAAAAAAGCACGTAACGGAGGAAAGGAACCCCCTCGCCGCCGCTACCGCAAGCTGATGGAATAGTCCCTGCACATCCCATTTCCGGCCGGAACTAATCACTTTTGATTACACACAGCCCGCCGGAACCTGAAAAAATACTTATATTTAGGTATGTCATATGAGGAAAGTTCATAGTAATTTTGCATCAGATAATTTTTACGAATGAACTTTACCACACAGGCGGTTAAGGATGCCCCGGCCTTTCTGTGACTGAAAAGAACCCCGGGCCGGCGATGAAGCAGTCCTTTACGCCCATAGATGAAATCTATTAGGAAAACAGCAGCGCGAACCGTGAGGTTTGCGCTGCTTGTTTTCCTGCGTTCCGATTTGCCGGAATCGCCGAATTTAGCTAATTTTGCATCCCGATGACAGTTGATCGGTGACTTTGTGTGTAAGGGATGATTAATCTCTCTAATCTTTAACCGTTTGAAATCATGAATCGTATCTTACTTCTAATTCTGTCGGCATGCGCCTTCCCGACACTTCTGATGGCAAATCCCGCGATTGTAAAGGCTGATATTCTGAACGTGCGTGAAAAACCGTCGATAGAATCGGCCCGGATTGCCCGTCTTCCTAATCTGATGATAATTGAGGCCGGCGAAACTGTCGACGAATGGTGTCCTGTAAGCTGGATCCGGCGCAACGCCCAGACCGGAGCCGAAACTCCGATGAAAGGCTATGTGAAAGCCGAATTCCTTATTCCGATGACCCACGTCGGGCTGACATCGCAGTTCCTCAACACCAATTGGGTCATATATCCTCAGGACGGTGACCTTGGAGGGACACTGATAATCCACTCGACTCCAGAAGGAGTCGTATCGACATGGTATCGTCTTGTCAATCGCGAACTCCAGAGAGCTGAGCTCCCTGCCACCATAGAGGTCGATGAAACCTACTGGACATTGAACGGGAATGTCTACCAGCCTAAATCCAGCGATGAATATGACCGGCTGTCGTTCTCATGCAATCCCTCGGAAGGGCTCGCCGTTTTTGCCGGTAAGATTTGGACGGAAATCCATCCCGAACAATAGACCTGTACCCCTCCCCGCAACATTGACAGATAACGCCTGACGGGTCTGGAAAATAACAAGCCCCTCTGCAGATGACATTCATGCAGAGGGGCTTCTCTGTGTCGTTTGTTTTTGTCAGATGCCTGTGTAGGTCGACGGCGAAAGGCGATGGAGTTCAGCCTTTATTTCGTCGGAAACCTCAAGTGAATCGATGAACTCGGCAATGCTTTCTTCCGTAACCGCCGAATTCGTGCGGGTCAGCTGCTTGAGCGTTTCATAGGGATGGGGATAGCCTTCGCGCCGCAGGACTGTCTGTATGCCTTCGGCAACAACCATCCACATACGGTCCAGATCCGCTTTAAGGGCATCCTCGTTGAGAATCAGCTTTCCGAGGCCTTTCATCGTGCTTGCGACGGCAATCATCATGTGTCCCATAGGCACACCGATGTTGCGGAGCACCGTCGAGTCCGTAAGGTCGCGCTGCAGGCGGGAAATGGGGAGTTTCTGTGCCAGATGTCCCAAAACGGCGTTTGCCATTCCGAGATTGCCTTCCGAATTCTCGAAATCGATCGGATTGACCTTGTGGGGCATCGCCGACGAACCGACTTCGCCCGCTTTGATGCGCTGTTTGAAATAATCCTGGGAAATGTACATCCATATGTCGCGGTCGAGGTCGATCATGATGGTGTTGATGCGGCGCATCGCATCGAAAACAGCTGCCAGATTGTCATAGTTCGAAATCTGGGTCGTAAACTCCTCGCGGTCAATTCCGAGACGTTCCGAGAGGAACGCCGCTGCAAAGCCTTTCCAGTCAATCGACGGATAAGCCGTTGAGTGGGCGTTGAAATTGCCGGTGGCGCCGCCGAACTTGCCGCTGATCTTGGCTGCTTTGAGCAGGCTGAGCTGCTCGTTGAGACGATAAACGAAAACCATGATCTCTTTTCCAAGGCGGGTAGGGGAGGCCGGCTGTCCGTGCGTACGGGCAAGCATTGCTACATCGTTCCACTCTTCTGCCATCTGGGTAAGCTTTCCGATCATCTCTTCAAGAGCCGGAACGTAGACATGCGCGAGCGCCTCGTTGATCGACATCGGGATCGAGGTGTTGTTGATGTCCTGTGAAGTCAGTCCGAAGTGGATGAACTCTTTGAATTGTTCCAGTCCGAGACGGTCAAAACACTCCTTGAGGAAATATTCGACCGCTTTGACGTCATGGTTGGTTGTCTTTTCAATCTCCTTGATGCGTTCGGCATCGGCGATCGTGAAATCCTGATAGATCTGTCGCAGGCTGCCGAACTTATCCTTGTCGACTCCGGCGAGTTGCGGAAGTGGAATTTCACACAATGCGATGAAATATTCAACCTCGACGCGCACTCTGTAGCGGATCAGGGCGAATTCCGAAAAATAAAGATCGAGGGTTTCACACTTGGTCCGGTAGCGGCCGTCGATTGGCGAGATAGCTGTGAGGGTGCTGAGCTCCATGATGTATATTATGTGTTGGTTTTACAATCGCAAAATTACGAAAAAAAGATAAGTAAGCCGTAAGGAACGGAATTTGTCAACGTAATTGTTTTTGTGACTTGTCTGAAATTTTTCTTTTAAATTTTTGTTTTGTATGGCAATTGTATAGCAGTGGGCCTCAAATATGTTGATTCTTGATTTTTTTTGATTCCGGTTGAACAAAAACAGGCGTTTTTTAGTTTTATATGTAATTGTAAAATTTAGAATACTTTAACATGTGTCGAGCTTTCCCATTGCAACTTTTTAGTAATTTTGTGTGCTTCTCACCGAAAAACAAAATCTTTTTCCGCGAGATATCCAAATAAGTCTCCTCATCTTTTATTATGTTGACCATACATCTCCTTAAGTCAATCGATATACTGGATATTAATCTTTGACAGTGCATTTTGGAATATTTATCATCTTCTGAATATAAATTTTTTTTAATCAATATTTATTCACTAACCAGTGCCATGATCATATGAATTTAGATTTCATGAGACCTAAGTTTGTAGCATTGTGTGCCGCACTTGCCTGCGGTCCCGTGCTATATGCACAGAACAATCACGTTCTTGCAGCGTCGGCCGCCGCTATGCCTCAGGAGGCTGGCGCGTCCACGATTACCGGTGAGGTGCTCGATCCGTCGGGTGAACCTCTTATCGGCGTTACGGTGGGAATCGAAGGGAAAGGGGCTGTGGCCTCTACCGATTTCGACGGCCGTTTCTCAGTTAAAGCCCGTCCGGGCGACGTTCTGACTTTCAGCTATATCGGATTCTCGCCGATGACTGTCAAAGTAACCGGTTCCGGACCCCTTAAAGTCACCATGAAAGAGGACTCCAAGACTCTTGACGAAGTCGTTGTGACTGCCCTCGGAATCAAACGTGAACAGAAATCTCTCTCCTATAACGTCCAGCAGGTTAAGGGCGACGCCCTAACTACCAACAAGGACGCAAACTTTGTCAACAGCCTCGCAGGTAAGGTTGCCGGTGTTAACATCAACGCTTCTTCATCCGGTACCGGTGGTATCTCGAAGGTTGTCATGCGTGGTACCAAATCGATCATGCAGTCTTCCAACGCCCTCTACGTCGTCGACGGTATGCCCATGCGTCCCGCTCGTTCAAGCGGCGACTCCGGAGCATTCGGCTCGCAGGGTGCGACAGAACCCATCGCCGACCTCAACCCCGAGGACATCGAATCGATGTCGGTGCTGACTGGTGCTGCCGCTGCCGCCCTCTATGGCTCGGATGCAGCAAACGGTGCCATCGTCATCACAACAAAGAAAGGCCAGGCAGGCAAAACCAAAATCACTGTCGGATCAAACCTCGAATGGAATCGTGCATGGATTCTTCCCCGCTTCCAGAACACATACGGGGCAGGTCAGAACGGAGCCTACGATCCCAACTCCTCCTACAGCTGGGGTGCGCGCATGACTCCCTACAACAACTCAGGCTATGACATCGCCTCCGACTATCTCCAGACTGGTTTCGTGGCAACAAACTCGATAACCTTCTCGACCGGTACAGACAAAAACCAGACATATGCTTCGGCTGCCGCTGTAAACTCGAAAGGCATCGTCCCCAACGACCGCTACGACCGCTATAACTTCAACATCCGCAACACAACAAACTTCCTCGACGACAAGCTGACCCTCGACCTCAACGCCAGCTACATCTACCAGAGCGACCGCAACATGATCAACCAGGGTTCCTACATGAACCCGATCGTCGGCGCCTACCTCTTCCCCCGTGGAAACGACTGGGACGAAGTGCGCATGTATGAAGTCTACGATCCTTCACGCAAGATCAATGTCCAGAACTGGAAATACGGCGAATACGGCCTTACCGTACAGAACCCCTACTGGGTAAACTACCGCAACCTCCGCGAAAGCTACAAAGACCGCTACATGCTCGGCGCTCAGCTTTCTTATAAGGTGCTTCCTTACCTGACTCTCAGCGGACGCGTACGTGTCGACAACTCTTACACCACTGCCGACGACAAACGCTATGCAACCACTCTCGGTAACCTCTGCGACAACTCCGAACGCGGCTACTTCGGTACTTCGCGCTACAAGGAAAAGCAGATCTACGCCGACTTCCTCGCTTCGTTCAACAAAGACCTCGGGGCCGACTTCAACCTCCAGGCAAATGTCGGTGGTTCAATCTCCGACATGCGTTTCGAATCGATGGATGTACGCGGTGGTATCGCCGATGGTTCGCAGAACTATCCCGGACAGACTCCCGGTTTGACCAACTTCTTCACCATCAACAACATCACCACCATGCCGACAAAGACTCAGGACGGATGGCGCGAACAGACCCAGTCGCTCTACGCAAGTGCCGACCTCGGTTACCGCAGCACCTACTACCTGACTCTTACCGGACGTAACGACTGGCCCTCGCAGCTCGCCGGTCCCGACTCGAAAAACTCTTCGTTCTTCTATCCCTCGGTCGGTGTATCTGTGCTGATGAACCAGATGTTTGCCGATGCCGGCATCGAGTTCAACCCCGAATACATCTCTTACTGGAAAATCCGTGCTTCTTGGGCTTCCGTTGGTACCGCATTCCAGCGCTTCATCGCAAACCCGCGCTACGAATGGCGCAACGGCACATGGACTGTCCTCACTCAGTATCCTGTGACTGACCTCATGCCCGAACGAACCAAGTCATGGGAAGTCGGTATGAACTTCCGTCTGCTCAAAGACCTCACGTTCGACGCAACATGGTATCAGGCCGACACCCACAACCAGACTTTCAACCCCAACATCGCCACCGGTAAATACTCGAAGATCTACCTCCAGACCGGTAACGTACGCAACTGGGGTATGGAATTCGCCCTCAACTACGACCACACCTGGGGCGACTTCTCATGGACAACAGGTCTCACCTACTCGTTCAACAAAAACAAAATCGTTGAACTCGGCCGCAACGCCGTCAACCCCATCACTGGCGAGAAACTCGACATCGATCAGCTCGTGATGTCTGACACCCAGGTAGGTGCCACCCGCTTCATCCTCCGCGAAGGCGGAACAATGGGCGACCTCTATTCAATGGTCGACCTCGCCCGCGACGCCAACGGCAACATCTTTGTTGACGCCAACGGTAATGTCAGCACTGTCAACGTTGCCGACAACCCCATCAAGCTCGGCTCGGTTCTTCCCAAAGGCAACCTCGCATGGAACAACACTTTCCGCTACAAAAACCTCTCGGCAAGCGTAATGTTCTCGGCTCGTCTCGGCGGCATCGTCTACTCGCGCACACAGGCCATCCTCGACCTCTACGGTGTGTCTGAAGCTTCCGGCAACGCCCGCGACCTCGGCTACGTTTCAATCGAAGGCGGCGACCGCGTCAACCCCGAACAGTGGTACGGACTGATCGCTTCCGGCGAAACTGTTCCCCAGTACTACACCTACTCCGCAACTAACGTACGTCTTCAGGAAGCCACTCTCTCCTACCTCATCCCGCGCAAATGGCTCAACAACGTCTGCGATATCAAAGTGTCGCTCGTTGGACGCAACCTCTGGATGATCTACAACAAGGCTCCCTACGATCCCGAAGCTGTTGCATCGGCCGGAAACTACTTCCAGGGTATCGACAACTTCATGATGCCGTCGCTCCGCAACTTCGGTTTCAATGTCAACTTCAACTTCTAAACTAACATTGCAACTAACAATGAAACACATATTATATAACTTCATGGCCGGAGGCGCGCTCCTCTTCTCCGCTGTCGCTTGTACCGGTGATTATGAAGACATCAACAGCAACCCGTTCCAGCCCGGCGACCTTACTGCTGATGACTACGCTCTCGTTTCGTCGATGAGCAACATCTGCGGTGCCGTCATCCCATCGGATGTCAACTGCAACCAGTTCACCGACTGCCTTCTTGGCGGTACTCTTGGCGGGTATTTCTCCGACGGTGCGAACTTCACCTCTTCCTATGTCCGCAACTGCGCGCCCGACAACTGGACGGCCGTGTTCCTCAAAGACTCGAAAATCATTTCGACTCTCTACACCAACATCTCTATGGTCGAAGGCTTCTGCGAGACTTCAGGACAGGTCGTGCCTCTGGCTATCGCCAACATCGTGAAGGTTGCCGCCATGAACCGCGTGACCGACACTTACGGCCCGATCCCCTACAGCGCAATCGGATTCGAGGGCGCCGTGAAGACTCCCTACGACTCTCAGCAGGATGTCTACAACAAATTCTTCGAGGAACTTGCCGCCGCACGCGCAATCCTTCTTGAAAACCGTGCCGCTGTCATGAGTCCTCTCGCCGATAAAGTCTACGCGGGCGACATCGACAAATGGATCAAATTCTGCAACTCGCTCCAGCTCCGTCTCGCAATGCGTATCGTCTACGCCGACGCTGCGCTTGCAAAGCAGAAAGCTGAAGATGCCGTAAACCCCGCCAACGGTGGTGTCATCGAGACTAACGACGAAAACGCGACCTGGAAAAACTACGAGACCTCGACCAACGCAATGCGTACTGCAATCATGTACAACGCTCACGACACTCGTCCCAGCGCCGAAATCGCTTGCTACCTCAACGGCTACAACGACCCCCGTATCTCTCACTTCCTGACCGAATCCGGAACTCCCGACACTCCGTCACTCAACGGCAAGCCCTACAAGGACGAAGACGGTAACTGGATGACTTCGCCCTCCGGCACATCCCTCCAGTATGTCGGTATCCGTCGCGGATGGCAGACTTTCAACACTTCATGGTCTGTCAACTTCTCCGACGTCAACCTTCCCGGTAACACTCCCGCCCTCTGGCTCAACGCTTCTGAAGTCGCTTTCCTTCGCGCTGAAGGTGTGGCTGTGTTCGGATGGAACATGGGCGGCACTGCCGAATCGTTCTACAACGCAGGTATCCGCCTGTCGTTCGAAAACTACGGCGTTGCCGATCAGGCCGACGCTTACATCGCCGACGCCACTTCGGTTCCCGCTCAGTTCTACGATCCCGAAGGACTCAACCCCTGGAACGGTACTATTCCCGCTGTAACCATCAAATGGGATGAAGCAGCTACTCCCGCTCAGAAACAGCAGAAAATCATCACCCAGAAATGGCTCGCCAACTGGACGCTCGGAAATGAAGCCTGGGCCGACTACCGTCGCACCGGCTATCCGTTCCTGATCCCTGTGGCCTACAACGGAAGCAACGTTGTCAACATCAACCTCGGCCCGCGCCGTCTCCCTTATCCCACTGCTGAATACACCGACAACCTCGTCAACGTTCAGAAAGCCCTGGCTCATA
>JAIDXA010000309.1 GCA_029058705.1 Paramuribaculum sp.
GCCAGACCCCGAGGCGCTCGAATACAAACGGAGTTTCGCCGTCGCCTATGATTTCAGCAAGTATGGAGTTGGTGTCGGACAGCAGTAGTGTGTTGTTTTCGGCGCGGAAAGCTTCGATGTAGCGGTAGACGCTTTCAAGCAGGCCGAGCCGGTAGAGCTGGCGGGTCAGATCGCTCCAGAGTTGCCGCAGGGTACGCCCCTGGCGCAATGCGGTGAATGCCGATGTGATGGCGTCGTAAAGGGTTGTGTCGGGGTTTTTGTCCAGTTCTGTTTTGAGTTTGGCATTGCATGCCTCTCTTGGCGATGCGATTACGGATGCGATGGTTGAGCCTTCTTTTTTTGATGTGTCAAAACCGTTGGCAGCGCCGTCAAGAAGCCGGGTCATGACATTTTTGGTGATTTTTGCCGGTCCGTCATCGTAGCCGCGTCGGGAAATCTCGTCGAGGGCATGTTTGCAGAGTGCGGCCGTCATCTCTTTGTGACGCCGCGGTGCGTTGACAAGTTGATTTCGGAATGAGTCGAGTAATTCCGGATTTCCAAGATAATCCATCATTTCTCTGTAGCGTCGTTTGAACTCTTCGGTGTCGGTTTCCTTGACAAAGCGTAGAAGCTCGCCGAATGCGTCGCTCTTGCGGTTGAAGAGAGCCACAGCGCGTCCTTCGCGCAGTTCTGTCAGAAGGAAGCGGGTCAGCCAATGTATGATGCGGCGTGTTTCCGGTGATCCTGAATCTGTCCGCAGCGATTCGAACAGGTTTCGGACGCCGCTTTCCATCGCCCGGTCGTTTTCAAGGTCGACTTCATAGTTGCCGGTGAGTTCCGCTTCACGGGCGAATGTGCGTAGGATAATCTGGAAAAAAGAGTCGATAGTGCTGACCTGAAAATAGTTGAAGTCGAAAAGCAGGTCTCTTAAAGTGTGGCGTGCGGTTTCTGCAAGTTCCTCTTCAGAGCATCCGAGTTCGCGGCAGAAGTCGGCCACATATGGGCTTGGATCTTTCCATCCCGGCTCCATACCTCCGAGAACGGCGAGTTCATGGATTATGCGTCGCTTCATTTCGTCGGTTGCCTTGTTGGTGAAGGTGATGGCAAGAATCGAGCGATGAGCCGAGCGGGTGAATTTCCGAAGGCGATAACGACCGTTCTCATCTTTCTGACTGATGAGAAGTTTGATGTAGTAGTAGGTCAGGGTGTATGTTTTGCCTGATCCCGCAGAGGCTTTGTAGATTGTCAGCATTGTCGGTCGCCTTGGATGGATTTGGGTGAGATGCCCAGAGCTGCTTGAGCTGCCGGATTTTAACGGATTCTCATATTTTGCGGGCTTTGTAGCCCATTGATTCGAGAAGGCTGACAACTTCATCGCGGCGGTCGCCCTGTACAAGGATGTCGCCTCCACGCGCCGATCCCCCGGTTCCAAGTTTTTTCTTCAGTTCGGCAGCTATTTCAAGAAGGCGATCGTCAGGCAGTTCCCAACCGGTAAGGAGTGTGGCTGTTTTGCCGGCGCGTCCTTTGCGCTCGATCGAGACGTCTATGCGTGCTTTCTGCCGGAGGCATTCTGCTTTCTGTTCGGTTGTTTCGGGCCCTGAAGGCAGATCGGGGTTGTTGTCGCGGAATTGCTGGAGTTGTTCAAGCCAGTTCATAAGGAATCGTTTGTTTCGGGAAGCTGAGTCGGGATTGAGTCGTCGAAATTTTCGTTTTCCGGATTGTAGGGGTTTTCAATATGTCCGACGAGGGTCTTGAGCATGGTCACATAGGAGTACATTTCCGGATTGACATCGGAATAGAATGCCGATGCGCTGTCGGGGTTGGTTTTGTATGCTCGCCTGTAGAGGTCGGTTGCTTGGGCAATAGAGGCTTCGCGGTCGGTGCTGTCGGCGATCTGCATGTAGACGAGCGACAGGCGGGCGAGTTCTTTTGCGGGAAGGTCTGAAAGATTTGACGAACCGATGAGTCGGGAGGCTACGCTTTTAGCCGCTTCCATGTCGCCGAGTGCAACAGCGGCTTCGGCTTCACGGAGTTCGTCGGTGCTTGTTGTGCCGGATGAATTGCCACATGCTGAAAAGAGTAGAGTCGCACCCAATGATGTCAGAACTATTTTTTTCATGGGAAAGGCGTTTTTACGTTTTTTTGAGAATTGTTGCCGCGGGTTGGCTTTCGGGTTATTGCCCAGAGGATGATTCTGATTGAACGGGATCTGTGTTCTGGACGCGGCGGGTGAATACATATTCGTTTCCGTCTTGTGTCAGAGTGAGGGAGAGTCCGTTGAATCCGGCGATCGCATAGCTTTTTTCTGTCGGAATCCGGCCGATGCGCACGAGAGTTGTGTCGCCGGTCACTGATGCGGCTTTGCCGTCGGTTGTGATCAGCAGAGAGTCGCGTTCAACGTTCCATTGTCCATTGACAGTGTAACTTAAAACTCCAGGCTTGATTGCATGGAGAATGCATGTTCCGTCGGATTTCAGTTCCATGACGGGTTCGTTTTCAGAAACGGTTGTCAGGTAGTAGTTGCCAATCATGTTTTCTGCTTCGTCGGACAGATGGTTGCATGCCGTTGTGACGCAGAAGAGCAATATGGCGGAAAATAAGTTTAAAGACGTTTTCATAGGCGGAAGGTGGCTTTGGTGCAATTTTGGATGTCAGTCCTGATGGTTTTCAGGCGAGGTGCAGACGGAAATCCTCAATGAGTTTGTTGAGTATCGGAGCCTCGGATTTCATTTTTTCGAGAAGTTCGTTGTCGGTCAGGGTGTGGCGCGGGGATGCGGCAGTGTTAAGGACAATGTCGTAGTCGACTTCGTCGTTGGCCAGCGCGTCGCGGATGCAGGCCATTATGTCAGAGCGGTTCGCTTCCATCAGTTCGAGCTGGATCTGGTTCTGGACTGTTATGTTGAACCGGGTACGTGATGTCAGGACGGGGGTTGCGGTCCGCATTGTGTTTATAAGTATATGGGCCTGAGGGTGTGTCGATATGTAAGTGTTCCAGGCTGCGATCAGCTCTTCGTCGGAGAATGGCTGGTTGCGCTGAGGTGCGGCACGCCTGACGGCTTCGGGTGTGTTTGCCTGTTCCTGCACGCCATGTCTGATTGAGATTGTCGGTATTTTCATCCCGGATGCAGACATCCGCGGAGGGCGTGACTGGGACGGGCGCGCGGAGACAGCCGGCCGGTTGTTGCGGGCCGGTGCCGGAGCCGAAGGGGAGGGGGAGTCTTGCCGCTGGGGTTGTTGTTGTTGTTGTTGTTGCGGTGCGGGCGCACCTGTGGCAGCTATTGGTTTCAGCTGCCCCTCTCCGGTGCTGCCGTTATTGTGGGAGGGGCTGAGTGGTTGGCATATCTTGGCGAGGGTCAGCTCGATCAGAAATTGCTTGTTTGAGGCGTTTCGATAGTTTAAGTCGGCGTCGTTGCACAGGCACATGGCGCGGTACAGGAAGTCAGGTGTGCATCTGGCTGCCATGGCTGCCATGGCCTGGCGGGTCTCGTTTCCTGCCTCTATAAGGCTGAGTGTGGCCGGATCGCGAGCAACCATTAGGTCGCGCAGATAAGCTCCGAGTCCATTGATGAAGAAGAGGGAGTCGAATCCGTTGTCGCGGATTTCCTTATAGATGGTCCAGCTTGACAGCACATCGTTTTTGAGGAAACAGTCGAGAAGCCGGTTGTAATATTCCCAGTCAAGGACGTTGAGGCTTTCGCGCGCAGCCTGACAGGTTATGTTTCCGGCGGCAGAAGCAGCTACCTGGTCGAATATCGAGAGGGCGTCGCGCATGGCGCCGTCGGCTTTTTTCGCAATGATGTCGAGGGCTGCGGGTTCAACAGTGATTCCTTCACTGGCGGCGACATAGCTGAGATGGTCGATCATGTCCTGAATGGTGATGCGATGGAAGTCGTAGATCTGGCATCGCGAGAGTATCGTCGGAATGATCTTCTGTTTCTCTGTGGTGGCGAGGATGAATACAACGTATGACGGCGGTTCCTCAAGGGTTTTCAGGAATGCGTTGAAGGCAGCCTGGCTGAGCATGTGGACTTCGTCGACAATGAACACACGGTAGCGTCCGCGTGAAGGGGCGACCTGCACTTGCTCGATCAGGTTGCGCATGTCGTCGACGCCGTTGTTTGATGCGGCATCGAGCTCGACGATGTTCATCGATGTCCCGCGGTTGAATTCGAGGCATGATTCACATTCATTGCAGGCTTCTCCGTCGGGGGTCGGATGCTCGCAGTTGATAGTTTTCGCAAATATTCTGGCACAGGATGTCTTTCCGACTCCTCTGGAGCCGCAAAATAGATAGCTGTGGGCCAGACGGTTTGTGGCAACCGCGTTTTTGAGCGTGGTTGTCAGCGCTTTCTGTCCGACAACAGACGAGAAAGTCGACGGTCGGTATTTGCGTGCCGATACAAGATATTTTTCCATCAGGTTACAGATCTGTTATTTCCGGCGGATAGTCAGGCGGAATGTTTTCTACTAAGTTGAAAGTAAACACACTCTAAGGTTTATGGCTGACTTTCCTCCAACTACAAATTTACTATCTTTCCGCGAATCTACCAAATCATCTTTCCCGAACCGCCTGCAGGTCACCTGCAAGGCTTATTGGGGTGGGGTGGGCGGCGTTTTGAAATATTAACATTTCATGAGGCCGCCTGTGGAAAAAACAGATTAATTTTGCCGGTTGATTATGGCAAAGCAATTCGGCATCATATTCGCGTGTCTTGCAGTCGGAGAACTTATCGCTCTGATTCCCGGACTTCACATTCCCGGAAGTATATGGGGACTTCTGCTGCTTGCCGGTCTGCTCGAAAAGGGGATTGTCAATCCACGTACGGTCGCGCCGGTCTGCAAGTTCCTGATTTCAAATATGGCGTTTTTTTTCATTCCTCCCGGAGTCGCGCTGATGCTTTATTTCGATCTCATTGCCGTCCAATGGCTTCCGATCACTGTTGCAACTGTCGGCAGTATAGTTGTCGTGTTGCTTGTTACGGGCCGTCTGCATCAGTTTCTTCATTCCTACATGAAACAGCGCCATGGCCGTCATTGACTATTTCAGAACACCTCTGGCTTTGATAACACTGACGTTTCTCGTCTACTGGGGGGCGTCGTGGCTGCGTCGCCGCACGGGTCTGGCTCTGCTGAATCCGATGATCGTCACGATCGGTCTGCTGATCGTTTTCCTGCGTCTGACAGGAATCAGCTTCGGGGAGTATTATGAGGGCGGAAAAATGATCGAGTTCTGGCTTAAGCCGGCCATAGTGGCTCTGGGACTGCCTCTGTTTTACGAGTTGAAGAATATCCGGCGGCAGTTCATGCCTCTTTTTCTGACCGAAGTCGCGGGTTCGCTGACGGGCATTATCTCGGTCGTTCTGATAGCTAAGCTGCTGGGTGCTACTCCAGATGTTATCCGTTCGCTTGCGCCGAAGTCGGTTTCCACCCCCATAGCGATAGAGATCACCGCGCAACTGGGCGGTATTCCGGCATTGACATCGGCGATAGTCGTGATTGTCGGGATGATCGGAGCTGTCATGGGTCTGAAGGTGATGGAGATGGGAAACGTGAAGAGTCCGGTTTCGAAAAGTCTCAGTATGGGGACGGCGGCACATGTCATCGGAACGAACCGCATTTCTGAATATGGAGCGCGCTATGGCGCATATTCAACCCTCGGATTGATTCTCAATGGCATTCTGACCGCATTTTTCGCCGGTCCGGTTCTCGATCTGCTTCTTTGAGCGCAGGTGGCTGAACCTGCGGAAAATACAGGGGAGCGCCTTTTTGTAAAACGGCTGCCAACTATTGGTTTGTCGCACTTGTTTACTATAATATCATGGAACGACATCATGGAACAGTTCATTCTTTCGCTTGATCAGGGCACAAACAGTTCGCGCGCGGTTGTTTTCGACCGTGACGGCAACATACGTTCTCAGGCTCAACATGAGTTTCCTCAGATTTTTCCGCGTCCGGGATGGGTCGAACATGATCCTTTCCAGATCTGGGGCTCGCAGGCGGCCGTCATAGCCGAGGCGATTTCGCAGATCGGCATAAACGGACATAATATAGCGGCAGTCGGGATAACCAACCAACGCGAAACAACGGTTGTCTGGGATGCTGAAACGGGCGAGCCGGTCTATAATGCAATTGTATGGCAGGACAGGCGCACCGCCGAGTTCTGTGACCGTCTGCGCGACGAGGGTCACGCGGATATGATCCGCAGAAAGACCGGGCTTATTCCGGATGCTTATTTCAGTGCGGCAAAAATCCGGTGGATTCTTGACAATGTTCCCGGGGCAAGAAAACGGGCTGAGGCGGGAAAGCTGCGGTTCGGTACGGTCGATTCATGGCTGATTGCATGTCTGACGCGCAACAGTCTTCATGTGACTGACATTTCAAACGCATCGCGCACTATGCTTTTTAATATTCATACGCTGCAGTGGGATGAGGATCTGCTCAGGCTTTTCGGTATTCCTGCGTCGATGATGCCGGAGGTTGTGGACAGCAGCGGGGTGGCGGGGCATACCAAGACGACGATTTTTGCCCATCCGGTTCCGATAGCAGGTGTGGCGGGTGATCAGCAGTCTGCGTTGTTCGGTCAGATGTGTGTAAGGCCGGGGGCAATTAAAAACACCTATGGAACAGGGTGCTTCCTTCTGATGAATTCTGGAACGAAACCCATAGTGTCGGCCAATAGGCTTCTTACGACGATCGCATGGAAAATCGGCTCCGAGGTGACCTATGCCCTCGAAGGGTCGATTTTTGTCGGGGGATCTGTCGTGCAGTGGCTGCGCGACGGTCTTAAGTGCATAGCGTCGTCTGACGATGTCGAACATCTTGCCGGGTCAGTCAGTGACACGGACGGCGTTTATTTTGTTCCGGCTCTCACCGGTCTTGGCGCTCCTTATTGGGATCCGTATGCCCGGGGCCTGGTCTGTGGGATTTCGCGTGGCACGACTACGGCTCATATAGCCAGAGCGGCGCTCGAGAGTATCGCCTATCAGGTCTATGACATTGTCAAGGCCATGGAGCTCGATTCGGGTCTTTCGGTTGCCGAGCTGAAGGTCGATGGAGGTGCTTCCCGCAATAATCTGCTGATGCAGTTTCAGAGCGATATTCTGTTTACGGGAGTCCACCGCCCGGCGATCACTGAGACCACGGCACTCGGGGCGGCATATCTGGCGGGGCTTGCCGTGGGGTATTGGGACGGGATCGACACACTGTGTGCCCAATGGCGTGAGGAACGGGCTTTCCTTCCAGAGCGGTCGGCCGAGGAGGTTGCCCGCAGTATTGCCGGATGGCATGAGGCTGTCCGCCGCACTATGATCCGCTGATCAGTCGGGCATTGTGAGTGTCAGGCGACGGGCGCCGCCGTCAATTTCCTCGATGTTGACCCGGACGGTGTCGAGCGGCAGGACATCCTCGGCTCGGTCCGGCCATTCGATCAGGCAGAGCGCGCCGGAATCGAAGTAGTCTTCAATGCCTATGTCTAGAACTTCGGCGAGGCTGTTGAGCCGGTAGAGGTCAAAATGATAGATCAGTTCGGCCGTGGAGTCGGACCGATATTCGTTGACGATTGCAAAAGAAGGTGACGATGCCAGGTCGTCGGTCACTCCGAGGGCGCGTGCGAGTTCGGCGATGAATGTGGTTTTTCCGGCACCCATTGTTCCGTTGAACGCGAAGACTGTGAAATCGTCCATCAGATCTATGAACTGTCGGGCAGCCTGAGGAAGAGACTCCCGCGAGGGGATGTCGATGATGTGGGTTGTCATGTTCTATTATGGATTGATTGTTATTATAATGGTTATCTCGGGGAGAGCGTTATGATCGGGACGAGCATTTCCTCAAGTGAGATTCCTCCGTGCTGGAAAGTGCCGTCGTAGTACTGGACATAGTAGTTGTAGTTGTTGGGATAGGCGAAGAAATCCCTGCCGGTGGCGAATATATAGGCTGTGCTGACGTTTGGCGACGGGAGGCCGAATTGTGCCGGACGTGTGATTTCGTAGACCTGTCTGGGGTTGTATTTGAGGTTGCGTCCGAGTTTGTAGCGCAGGTTGGTGTTGGTGTTGCGTTCGCCTACTACGCGAATGGGGTTGTCGACACGGATTGTTCCGTGGTCGGTGGTTAGAACAAGTTTATAGCCTTTGTCGGCGATGCGCCGGATTATGTCGACGGCCGATGAGTGGCGGAACCACGACTGGGTGATCGAACGGTAGGCTGCGTTGTTGGCCGCCAGTTCACGGATCATTTTTGATTCGGTGCGCGCGTGCGAAAGCATATCGATGAAATTCATCACCAATACGTTGAGGTCATTGGGCTGAAGAGAGGCGAAATCGCGCAGGAAACGTTCGCCGCTTGCTGTGTCGTTGATTTTGTTGTAGGAGAATCGGCATTGGCGTCGGAAACGCTTGAACTGGGTTTCGATCAGCGGCGATTCGTTGAGGTTTTTGCCTTCTTCGCTTTCTTCATCGACCCAGAGG
>JAIDXA010000031.1 GCA_029058705.1 Paramuribaculum sp.
GATCCGTTTCAGTCGGTCATCGCCGGCCGCGTCGAAATATTCTTCAAGCGAACGTCCTTCGTTGATGAGGATGTCATAATCATCGCGGGCAATTATCAGTGGTATGACGCCGGGCGGGATGGTGAACAAAGGAGATGATTCGAGTCCTGACCGATATGATTCGATTTCCCGCCGGTTGTTGAATCCGGTAATGACAATCAGGCCGATTGGGCCGAATTCGAGAGGCTCGAGGTCAAAGTCGCGTACGGAATATGTCGTGAAGTTGTGTCGTGCGACGTCGAACAGAAGCGAGCGGGAGTCGGTTGTTGCCGACGGGTAGATCAGCAGCATTACCTGGGCGGAATCTGTCCGGAATGAGAATTCGGCCGGTTTGTTTTCAAGACTGACATTGGTGGAGTCGTTGCTCAGACGGGTCGACCAGATCATTCCGCGCACATTCGATGAGGTGGAGTTGAACTGTCGTCCCTCGTTGAGAAGCTTGAGATAGGAGGACGCCAGAGGGGCCACGTCTGTGTCGGGAAAACGGTCGACGAGTTCCCGGAGTGTCTCGGAGAATTTCTCCCGATTGTTGTCGGTTACATATCCGAGGGCATCGAGAAACAGGAATTTCGGCATTATGCGGCTCATCGGATATTCTTTTCTGACAATGTCGCAGATGTTGTGGAGCGTTGCGTTGTCGTTGTCGAAATATGCGGCATAGGCTTGATCGTATAGCCGGGCTTCTTCCTCCGGCATCCGGCGGAGTTTGTCCATGTATTGAGGGTCTGCGAGGGCTTGCCCGTAGGTGGATTCCGGGAATTCTTCGAGTATCAGGCGACGGTAGGTTTCGGCTTTTGCCTGTTGCTCGGAGAGCATGAACATAAGGTAGAGGTTATAGTAGGAGTCCAGACGGTAAATGTTGTCGGGATACCGGTTTATGAGTTTGAGAAATGCCGATTCCGATGCGGGATAGTCCTGCATGCGGTCTTTCAGAATGACGCCCATGTTGTAGAGGCCTTCCTGAATCACTTCGTTAGCTGTCGCTTTCTCTATGTCGGTAGAAGGGATCTGCCGTAGATAGTATTCCGGGAAATGAGGATCGGAAGCCCGTTCGAGAGCCTCCCGCGTGGCGGCTTCGTCGGCCGTTTCCTCAATGATTGAATCAGCGGGAAGCTCGGTGTCGTCGGCAGCCTCTTCAACAGGTTCTTCAAAGCGGCTGAAGGATGCTTTGTTGCGCCTGCGCCAGTCATCTTCGAGTTTGCGGCTTCCCCAGCGTTTCTGGAATTCGGTGCGACCTGCATTCCGTGTTGCCTGATTATAGAAATACCATGATTTGTCGGTGTTGAGCATGAATGAGTTGGGCGTTGACGCTCCGCTTTGGTTAAGTCCGTTGCCGGCGGCTGCCTGTTGGGCGAGATATTCTTCACGTGCCGCGTTTTCGGCTTCTTCTTTCTCTCGTTTTTTTAAATCGTCGATAATGCGGTCGACGATCTGACGCTGTTGGTCGGGAGTCATTTCAGACAGTCGCAGCAGAGAGTCCTGAAGGGTTACGTTCTGTGAATAGACGGCAAGTTCGTCGAGGACGTCCGACCGGCGTTTTATTGTCGCATAGTCGGGCCGGTTCTCCGGAATCTGCGAGATGGCGGAAGAATAGCAGGGCTGGGCGAGATCATATTCGCCGCGTGCATAATACAGTTCTCCGAGGGCGAGATTGGCGAGGGCTGTTTCGATGCCGTTGCGTGTCGATTCGCTGACGGCAAGCCTGTAGTTGTCGATTGCATTGACGGAGTCGGCTCTGGACAGATACAGGTTGCCTATCGCATAGTAGATCTGGTCGAGGAACTGGGAGTTGGCTCCGTAGCGGGTCAGGGCTTTCAGGGATTTGACTTCTGAAGAGATGTCGTTGCCTTGAAAAACTTCGCTTTGCTTGATCCGGGCATTGAATTTTGTCCGGTATGGAATCGTTGACATCGATCCGACCTTCCTGAAAGCTTTGTATGCCTCGGCATTGTTTCCGGTCATGGCGTAGAGCTGTCCGAGGAGGAATGTCAGACGTGCTTTCTGTTCGCTTTTCGAGTTTTTTGCAACCTTTTCGAGATATGGAATGGCTGCCGCATATTCTTTGCGGCGCACATTGAGGTCGGCCATGTCGTAGTTGTAGAGGTCAACGAGCGATTTGTCGGTCAGATCTTTTTCGGTAATCGGACGCAGTATTCCTTCGGCTTCAAACAGCCAGTCTATCGCTATGTATGATCTTGCCTGCCAGAGTTTTGCCTCTGTAACGGTTGCCGGCAGCCACCAGAAGTGCTTCTCAATGTAGAAAAAAGTGGAGGCGGCGCCGAGAAAGTCTCCTCCCATATACTGGCTTCGGCCCATCATGAGCCATGCGTTGTGGAGAAAAGGATTGTATTCTTCGCGTTTGAGCCATTTTTTGTATTCCGGCGATGATTTTCCTGATTTTCTTGCCGGACGTTTTTTGATCGATCGGACCTGAATGGCTTTCTGGGCTTTTTCTATCGAGCGTTTGAAGTCGCCGGAAGGCTGGGGCGCCTTTTCGTCGGCGTAGGCTTCGGCGGGATGCATGAAAAGGGTTGTGCGGGTGAAGTCGTCTTCATATTTGCTTTCGAGTTCACTGATGGTCTTCTTGTAGTGCTCGTCGCCGTTGAAGTAGATGTTGTAGCGCGTTATGAATGCGGTGTATTTGCGCGAAGCGGCCGTGTTTTTCTTGAGGCTGCACCCCGACAGGGCGAGTCCCGCCACGAAAGCAACCAACAAAAACAACCGGGTTAGTTTCATAGATCTTCACAGGCATGTTAAGCCGCTTATTTCATAACGTTGAATGCTGCTGTATTATTGCATCGGTAGGTATTGTCGGGACGGAACTCCTGTCATCTGCCGTTGCGCGGGAGTATGCGGGCGACGGCATAGGCAACTGTCATTACAACGACGATCAATGCCGAACATGGCACGTTGATGACCGAACTCAGCATCAGACCGCTGACACTGCATGCCAGTGAGATGGCTGCCGATGCCAGCATCATTGTCGGGAAGCGCCGGCAGAAAGTTTCGGCGATGAGCTGCGGCATTGCGATCATCGACATAAGAAGCATGATCCCTACAAGCCGGATTGTCAAGACAATGCAGACGGCTATAAGTATTGTCATCGAGTAGCTTATGAAGCGCACCGGGATGTGCATGACACGTGCAAAATCGCGGTCGAACGCACAAGCGAGAATCCATCGGTAGAACGCGGCGAAAAATATCAGCAGCAGTGTCGTGAATATTCCGAAGGTCCATAAGTCGGCCGGAGATATGGTCAGAACGTTTCCGAAAAGGAATGTGTTGAGTTCCGGCACGTATCCGGGTGTCAGAAAGACAAAAATAATACCGATGGCCATTCCGAGCGCCCAAACGACCGCAATCGCTGAGTCTTCTCTCATTTTTTGGCGAGCAGCCAGCCATTCGACTCCGGCCGATGCTCCGATGGCAAATATCGTAGCGGTTATCAGCGGGTTGATTCCCATGAAGTAGCCGAGTCCCAGGCCGCCGAAGCACGCGTGGGTGATTCCGCCACTTATGGCCACAAGGCGTCGCGCAACGATGTATGTTCCGATAATGGCCGCGGCCACACTTATCAGTGCCACGCCGAGAAGCGCTCTCTGGAAAAATGCATATTGGAGAATGTCGGACATAGGTCAGTGGTTGAATTTCAATGATTGCTGTTCTGACGGGCTTCGGCCACAATCATGAGAAGCTCGTCGCGGACGGGGACGGGAAGTTCGATGCCGCGCAGCTGGATGCTGCGCGCCCATCCTGCGATATCCTCCGGCAAAAGGGTCAGGAGCACGTTGCGGAATTCCTCGGTTTCATCGTCTGTATAGCTTTCGGGATCTGTGCCGCGGAACCGGTCGAGTTCTTCGTCGTCATAATATTCGATTTCGTTGCTGACTGCAGCCAGAAGCGAGTCGCGTTCGCATGTTATGTGCATGCCGCAGCATTGTTCGGGCTCGACAATTTCGGGCGCTTTTTCTCCAGGCGCCAGTTTGCTGAGCTGACGGCGGTGGAAAAAATAGAGAATGGCTCCAACAATGACCAGAGCCATAAATATGTATAATGCGACTATCATACGTTTTCGCTGAAAAGTTCTTCATAGGAAACATTGCCGTCGACAAGCGTGAATCCGGCGGCTTGGAGATCATTCCAGAATCCGGGATATGACTTGCTGACCACTTCAGCGTTGCAGATCTTGATTCCGGGGATGTAAAGGGCTACAGGGGCAAAGGCCATGGCCATGCGGTGGTCTCCGTAGGTCTGGAACTCTGGCAGTCCTGCAAGAGGGGTTCGGTTGCCGAGCCATTCGAGTGTGTCATTGCCGACGATTTCTGCCGGAACGCCGATACGGCTAAGTTCGGTGCGCAGGCTCTCAAGCCGGTCACACTCTTTGAACCGGAGTGTCGACAGGCCGCTGAGCCGGAACGGAATGCCGACGAGGGCGCAGGTCACGGCAATAGCCGGGGCAAGATCCGGATTTGCGGATAGGTCTCTGACAAAACGTGGCGACTGGTCTGGTGAAGCCATCAGTTCGGCGGCGGGTCCACGTCCGTTATAGTCCGGATTGAATTCGGTTGTAACGCTTAGTCCGGCGAATATTTCCGGCAGGACGGCATCGCCCTGATCCGAATCTGTCGTCAGATTGAGAAGTGTTATGAATCCAGAGGAAACCGCCTCTATCTCATACCAGAAAGCCGCTGCGCTCCAGTCGGGTTCAATCTCGGTTATCGGATGAGAGTATGAACCTTCCGGAACTGTGATGGACAGGTTTGAGCGTTCCGCATCGATGCCGGCGCGCCGCATCATCGATAGCGTAAGGTCGATATATGGCATCGATCCCGGTTCGGAAATCAGATCGATTTCCAGTCCACCTTTGAACGACGGGGCCGTCATCAGAAGGGCGGAGACAAACTGGGAACTCATGGAGGCGTCGAGCCGTATTGTTCCGCCGTTGAGCTGGCGACCGTGGATTTTCAGCGGAGGAAATCCCTCTTTGCCGGCATATTCGATTTGGGCGCCAAGAGCCCGGAGCGCGTCGACCAACGGGCCTATCGGGCGCTGGCGCATGCGCTCGTTGCCGTCCAGCATGATCTCACGTCCCGGTGTGGCGGCGAAGAGTGCTGTCAGAAAGCGCATGGCTGTTCCGGCTCCGTCGATGTTCGCTTCAGCAGCTGTCGGATCGGCGAGTGCTGAAGCCATCATTCGGGTGTCGTCGCAGTCGGCGCACATGCGGAGCGCGTCGGGCTGCCCGCACATTTGGTTGATTATCATGGCGCGGTTCGACATGCTTTTTGACAGCGGAAGTTTTATTTCCGCTTCAGGAAGTTCTTGCGGGGGGAGAATACGGTAGTCCATTTGGTTGTGTCATATGTTTTTTCGTCTGTTTCCAAACGCCATATCTGTCAGAGGGCTATGTTTTTCCTGATGTCAGAAGTCAGAAAAAATGCGTGGCTTGATGACGATTCCTACGCGGAACATGGAGTGGAATTTCTTGTATTCAAGAAGCCCTTCGCCATAACCGTTGTAGTATTGGGCGAACAGATATTGGTTTTCGCGTTTGAACAGGCGGTAGTTGAATTCGATGATCGTATTGTAGTTTAGATTCCATCCGCGGCGTTTGACGAGGGTGACCGATGCTCCGAACCGGCGGTTGCGGGAAAACACCTGGGTGCCGACCTGATAGATGCCCGCATAGTCAAGGATGTCGCGGTTTTCACCTCCGTCGATGAT
>JAIDXA010000310.1 GCA_029058705.1 Paramuribaculum sp.
CTTTTTATTTACAAGGAGGAAGGAGACTGAGCCAGTAGGCGGATCCGACAGCAACGGTCGAGTCCGACCCCGAGGGCGAGATGAAGATGACTGCCGGAGCGGAATCATCCATGATGTCGGCCTGATACACGGCCTTTGTGCCGTCGGGCGAGGCGAATGAATAGGTTGTGACTCCGGCTGAGCCTTCGACCGTCTTGTAGCCGGTCAGGAGCAGGGCTGGCATCGAACGCATTGCCGACGGCGACTCATAGACTGCCAGTCGGTAGAGCGGAGCGCTGTCGGTGTTGATGTTTTCGTCGATTCGCATCACCCGGTTGCCGCTTTCTGCCTTCAGGCAGAGAACCGGAGTCCATCCCGGCCGGAGTTCGGGAGCAAGGCTGCCTGTTTCCGCAGCGACCAGAGAATCAAGCAGCTCCTGTTCTTTTGAAGAAATATAAGGAATGTCATATAGTTTTTCATCGATCCATACATACGATCCGTCGTCCACCGTCCAGCCGCGCCATCCCAGATCGCTCCAGTCGGCGGGGGTGGCGGTTGTAATGATGTTTCTCAGAGAGTCATCGGCAAGTATGTGGAAATAACTTCTCATCTCTTCCGGCCCTGCAATGTCATGGAGAGGGTAGGGGCGGGCAAGAGGATAGCTGACCAGTTCGGAAAATGCTGTGCTGTCGTTTCCGGCTATTGCCCTGACGACTGATTTGACCGGCTGCGGAATCGAATCGCAGGATGAAACAAGATCGGCGTTACAGTCCGTTTTCCGGTTGCTGCATGAAGCAAGAGAAGCTCCAGCCGCAGTGGCTAAGATGAAGAATGATAATGTTAGACGCGTATGCATGGTCAATTGGGTGTAAGAGGGGTTATTGCATGTTCTGGTCAGTAGGCTGCATGACGGTTGCGGCCGCGTCGGCCGCCGGAGGAACTTCTACGGCTGCCGGATCGGCGATGAACAGAGCGTTGTATTCCTCTATCCGGCGCTGCCGGATGCCGTTGTGGGCCTTTCCTTTGTATTTGCAGTGGGCAATGAAGTTGTCGTAGATGTCGCGGTTGCCGGCAGCCAGTTTTTTCGCGACTGATGATGCCTTGGTCGCTCCCGAGCCTATGTTGTAGGCGAGAACTCCCAGAATCAGGGAATCAGCCCCGAAGTTACGGAAAACCGCGCAGTTTTTCAACAAGTCTTTCCGCAGAAGAGCGTCGGCTTCTCTTTCCGACAATGCCTT
>JAIDXA010000311.1:0-11227 GCA_029058705.1 Paramuribaculum sp.
GAGATGCGCTCCCGCCTATGCTCCAAGCCATTACAAAAACATCCGATTCCCGAACTTTTTTCCGCGTCAGCTGTTTTAACCGGCTACGGTTTTGATTTTACGAAAACTCACACTATATTTGTAAAAATATTTCCCACACATTCTATATACCCCCAAAATCTCACACATCATGACAGACAGCAACAAAGAATTTGAATATGGCGGAATGCTCATCAACGGCTTTGCCATGATTTTTTTCACATTCGTCTTGATTCCTGCATTAATAATAGGGTGTATCGCCGCCGGAGGCGAAGATAATCTCTGGCTTTCGATCGGCGGAACAGCAGTGCTCGGAATTCTATTTATAATTGGATGTGTGGGATATTTCACCCAGGAGCCCAACGAAGCACGGGTGATGATCTTTTTTGGAAAATACCGCGGCACATGCAGAAGGGTCGGTTATTTCTGGACCAATCCTTTTCTGACACGCCGCAAGCTCTCCCTGCGCCTGCGCAATATGGATATTGAACCGATCAAAGTCAACGACAAGGTTGGCAACCCGGTTCTCATCGGTATGGTTCTTGTCTGGCGCATAAAAGACACATATCGCGCGGTTTTCGATATCGATTCGTCGTCGTTAGGCGCTACGGGCACATCAATAAGCAACGCCGCCCTCGAACGTTTCGTCAGAATCCAAAGCGATGCCGCCCTGCGCGAAGTGACCGGCCACTATGCTTATGACCAGAGCGGCCTAGACGATGCGGAACTTACGCTGCGCGACGGCGGCGAGGAGATCAACGAGCTACTCGAGCGCAAGATCAACGACCGTCTTTCGATGGCCGGCATGGAAGTTGTCGAAGCGCGTCTGAACTATCTGGCTTATGCGCCTGAGATTGCGGCTGTGATGCTTCGCCGCCAGCAGGCATCGGCAATCATTTCGGCTCGTGAAAAGATCGTAGAAGGCGCAGTCAGCATGGTTGACATGGCATTGAAGCGACTTGAAGAAGACAAGATCGTTGAACTTGACAACGACCGCAAAGCCGCCATGATCGGGAATCTGCTGGTAGTTCTCTGTTCGGACGAACCGGCACAGGCGATTGTCAACGCCGGACAATAATCAAATTTAAACAAAACCAATCCCATATAATAAAAAATGACACCGAAATATAAACGAATTCTTCTGAAGCTGAGCGGTGAATCCCTGATGGGACATCAAGGCTACGGCATCGATCCGCAGCGCCTTAATGAATACGCAACCCAAATCGCTGAAATTGTAGATCAGGGCGTAGAGGTTGGCATTGTCATCGGCGGCGGAAATATATTCCGTGGCCTCCAGGGCGCATCGAAAGGCTTCAACCGCGTCAAAGGCGACCAGATGGGGATGCTTGCAACAACCATCAACTCGCTGGCTCTCAGCTCTGCGCTTGAGGCAATGGGTCAGAAAGCCAAAGTTTTCACTGCAATCAACATGCATCCGATAGGCGAACACTACAGCAGCCAACGGGCCATCGAGGCTCTCGAAAACGGCTGCGTCGCCATAATGGCAGGCGGAACAGGAAACCCGTTTTTCACAACCGACACCGGCGCAGCCTTGCGCGGCATAGAAATTGCGGCCGACGCCATGTTCAAAGGCACCCGCATAGACGGAGTCTATACCGCAGACCCCGAAAAAGATCCGACAGCGACCAAGTTTGACAAAATCAGCTATGATGAAGTGCTCGCGCGCGGCCTGCGTGTGATGGACCTTACCGCTACAGCGCTATGCAAGGAAAACGGACTCCCTATCGTTGTGTTCGATATGGACACAGCCGGAAACCTCAAAAAAGTCATTGCAGGCGACCCCATCGGTACATTTGTCTACTAATCAACCAATCCCCAAATATAATCATGGACGTAAACGACTATCTGGCTCCGGCAGAAGAGAAAATGGAAATGGCAGTAGCTTACCTCGACGAAGCCCTGGCTCATATCCGCGCCGGCAAAGCAAATGCAAAAATCCTTGACGGTATCCGCGTTGAATATTACGGCAGCGTTGTTCCCATCTCCAATGTGGCAAACATCTCTGTTCCGGATGCCCGCACCATCGCGATCACCCCTTGGGAAAAACCGATGTTCAAGGAAATCGAAAAGGCAATCATCAATTCCGAGCTTGGCATCACTCCGGAAAACAACGGCGAGGTGATCCGCCTCTGCATTCCACCACTGACCGAAGACCGCCGCAAACAGCTTGTAAAACAGTCAAAGGCAGAAGCAGAAACAGCAAAAGTGTCTGTTCGCAACGCCCGTCGCGACGCCATTGACGGTCTGAAAAAAGCTGTCAAGCAGGGAATGTCGGAGGATATTTCCAAAGACGCAGAAGGCACAGCCCAGAAGCTGCACGACAAATATCTGAAAAAAATCGACGATCTTTTCGCTGCAAAAGAGAAAGAGATCCTAACCGTCTGATACTTTCATCGGATAACCCCGTACACAACCCATGGAAAGAAGCGGAGTCATTTGACCCTGCTTCTTTTTTTGAGTGTTTGAATTTAAACCATGTTGACAATAAAACAAATGAATGGCATACTTCAAAATAATCCTGAGGTCTTTTTTGGCGAATTCAGCTAGGTTTCGGCAGCCGCAATGTGGCAATTGCTTCTTTCCCAACTCGCTGAAATCACTCAAAAATCCATCTTTATGCTAACCTAAGTTAAAAGTAGACATACTCTGAGAGCCGAACAAGGGTAGATTTTGATAAATAGCGCAAAATGGTTAATTTTGCAGCATATACATGCCGCCCTGCCGCCGTACGGAAGGGCTTAAACTCATTCATAAGATGAAGATCGCACTTATCGGCCATGGCAAGATGGGCCGCACTATAGAACGGATCGCGCTTGAACGCGGCCACGAAATTGTTTCAGTCATAGATGTCGACAATCAGAATGACTTCGACTCGGATGCATTCCGCAGCGCGGATGTCGCGATAGAATTCACCACTCCCCGCACCGCATTCGACAACTATATGAAAGCTTTCGCACAGGGAGTCAAGGTTGTATCGGGAACAACCGGCTGGCTTGACCGCATTGACGAGATCAAGGAAAAATGCCTTCGGGGCGAAGCAACCTTTTTCTGGACGTCGAACTTCAGCATAGGTGTCAACCTGTTTTTCGCCCTTAACCGCTATCTGTCGCGGCTGATGAACAATTTCCCGCAGTATCATCCCAGGATGGAGGAGATCCATCATATCCACAAGCTCGACCATCCGAGCGGAACAGCCATCTCGCTTGCCAATGGCGTGATTGACTCGTCCAGCCGAATCGAACGCTGGACAGAGGAACGGACTGACGACACATCCACATTAGTCATTGACCACCGCCGGGAAGGCGAAGTGCCCGGAACCCATATAATCCAATGGGACTCAGCCGTAGACTCCATTACGATCGAACACCGGGCCAAGTCGCGCGAAGGTTTCGCACTCGGAGCTGTCGTCGCAGCCGAATGGGTCGCCGGCCAGACCGGCTTCCTGACCATGGACAGCCTGATGAAACGCATTGTCGGCAACGAAAAACTACTTGATCTTATCAGTTGAATTCTCATCCTCCTCCCCCCAATCAAAACGAATCCAAATGTCAGAACCAAACGATAACAGCACCGCCAGCACGTTAAAGACCACCACCGTCCCGCCGACGCCCAGCAACAGAAGAGAGGATTTCATAAGCCGCATAAAATCGACCAAGACCACGCGCTGGATTCGTTTCGGCATTGTGTCGCTGGTTTTCTTCCTTTGGATCATATGGCTCGGAAATCCCTGGGTTCTTTTTGTCTATCCTCTGCTTTTCGACATCTATATAACGGGCTACATTCCGTTCACATGGTGGAAAAACAGCAAAAGCCACCTGACACGAGCCGTAATGAGCTGGGTCGACGCTATCGTCTATGCCCTCATACTGGTCTATTTCGTCTTCACATTTATCGGACAGAACTACGAGATTCCAAGCTCATCGCTTGAAAAATCACTTCTTGTCGGCGACTATCTGTGGGTCAACAAAATGGCGTATGGGCCGAGGGTGCCGCAGACCCCCCTGCACTTTCCGCTCGTCCAGAACACATTCCCGGTCATCAACACCAAGAGCTATCTGGAATGGCCGCAATGGAAATATCACCGGCTTAAGGGTCTGGGCAACGTAGAGACAGGCGACATCGTGGTGTTCAACTTCCCCGCCGGCGATACGGTGGCTGTCAAAATGCAAAATCCAGACTATTACACGCTTGTCAAATATTTCGGCCGTGACGTTGTCTGGAATAACCCCGAACAGTTCGGCGAAATCCTCTATCGTCCGGTAGACCGACGAGAGAATTATGTCAAACGAGCCGTGGGTCTGCCGGGAGAGACACTTTCAATTGTCGACGGCACAATCCACATCAACGGCAAGCCACAGCCGCAGCCGACCAATGTCCAGTTCAACTATCTTCTCCAGACAACCCGCCCACTGACAGAATCAGACTGGCAGACAATCTCGGTTTCCCGCGACGACTGGTCGCAGGCTGCGTTCACCCCCAACTCATCGGACACTGAAAACTGGCTCGCCGCCGGATTCCAACCCGACGCAGCCGCATCGAAACCGTTCTATCATGTTCCGCTGACCCAGGCGGCCATTGACAAACTCAAGTCAATGGGACTCGTAACATCAATCATTCGCGAGCCGGCCCCGGCAGGAGAGTATCTCTTTCCCGACGGCATCTCTTCGACATGGACTCGCCAGAACTACGGTCCGGTAAAAATTCCAAAGAAGGGAGAGACCGTAAAAGTCACCGCCGAAAACTGGCCTATGTATGAGCGTGTGATCCGCAATTACGAGTATCATCCTGATTCATACGTCAAAGACGGCATTGTCTATATCGACGGAAAGGCATCGGACAGCTATACTTTCATGATGGACTATTACTTCATGATGGGCGACAACCGTGACTGTTCGCTCGACTCGCGCTACTGGGGCTTCGTTCCGGAAGACCACATCGTAGGAAAACCGATGCGTGTACTTGTGTCGTTTGACAAAGACAAAGGACTTCTGAACGGAGGCATACGCTGGAACCGCATTTTCAAGAATGCAAATCCGGGATTTTCCGAATGAAAAGCCCGGACAGGTCCGAAACCCTTCTGATTCTGCCGCCACGCTACATGGGGTCGGCAGGCTACTATGCTCTGGTCAACGCATTCGACAAGGTTTGGGTCGACACCGGGATGCGTTTTGACAAACGCCAGAAAGAGACCCATCGCGCCACAGTAGCCGACACCCACGGAATCAGACGTCTGACCGTTCCGATCGAGAAACCGGTCTCAATGACAGGGGCGCGCTGGTCGGACATTGCCGTTTCCACCCACGGCATCTGGTGGCATGCCCATTGGGAGACACTCAAATCGGGCTATGGCCGCACTCCTTTTTTTGAATATTATGCAGACGATTTCGAACCGCTGTTCGCTGTGGAATCTACCGGAATTCCACTTATGGAACTCAACCGCAGGCTCGACTCGATAATCCGCCGGCTCATGCTCATCGAGACAGATGTGGCCTACGGCACCGATTTCGATCACGACGGACCGACCATCGACCTCCGCCGAGGCGTTCCGGCCGGAATCGTAACGACCGTGCCATATTATCAGGTCAGAGCATTGCGTCACGGTTTCATTCCCGGCCTTTCGGCAATCGACATGCTTTTCAACATGGGACCAGAATCCACCCTGATTCTTCCGAAGATGGTTTTAGAAACTGTTTAAATTTACTACGAAAAAATGCTGACATAATGCCCGATTACGGGGCAGGTATGACAAACCATGGCCTTTATCAGGTAGTTTTCAACCGATTCCGCCGGGAGTATTTTGCCGTCAACATTAAAATCCTTAATTTTGCAATCCAAACTGCAGGCCTGCTGCATCAGAAACAAAACGGCTCGCCTTGCGCGGTTTGCACATATCATCAACCTCAAACAAGTAACTACCCCTAAATTTCATACATAACAGACATGTCACTTGATAAGATCATAGCACAGGCAGTTGCCCGCGCAGTCAAAGAGTTATATGGAATAGACGCCGAACCTTCGGCAATCACCCCCCAGACCACCCGCAAGGAGTTTGAAGGCAACCTGACAATAGTTGTCTTCCCCTGGGTAAAGGCGGCCCGCAAGTCGCCCGAGGCAGTCGGAAAAGAGATCGGCGAATGGCTTGTCGACAACGAACCGGCTGTTGCCCGTTTCAACGTAGTCAAAGGCTTTCTGAATTTAGTTATCGAACCGACATTCTGGTCGTCGGTGCTCCAGCATATCACTGCAACAGCCGACTACGGAATGACGGCAGCGACCGAACAGTCGCCATTGGTCATGATCGAATATTCGTCGCCCAACACAAACAAACCGCTTCATCTGGGGCATGTCCGCAACATCCTTCTGGGCAATTCACTGTCGCGTATACTGGCAGCGTGCGGCAATCGAGTGGTCAAGACCAATATCGTCAACGACCGCGGAATCCACATCTGCAAATCCATGCTTGCGTGGCAGAAATGGGGCGAAGGAATCACCCCCGAAAAAGCCGGCAAAAAAGGCGATCACCTGATCGGTGACTTCTATGTTCTCTTCGACAAACACTTCAAGGCGGAAGTTGCCGAACTCACTGCAAAGGGAATGAGCAAGGAGGAAGCGGAAAGCGCCTCACCCCTGATGCAGGAAGCCCGCGCAATGTTGCGCAAATGGGAAAACAACGACCCCGAAGTCCGCTCTTTATGGGAAATGATGAACAACTGGGTCTACGCCGGCTTTGACGCAACCTACGAACGCATGGGGGTCGGGTTCGACAAGATCTATTATGAAAGCTCGACATATCTTCAGGGCAAGGAAAAGGTTCTTGAAGGGCTGGAAAAAGGACTGATGTATCGCAAAGAAGATGGATCGGTATGGGCCGATCTTACAGCCGAAGGCCTTGACCACAAGCTTCTGCTCCGTTCAGACGGCACGTCGGTCTACATGACACAGGACATCGGCACCGCCAGAATGCGCTTCGACGACTATCCGATAGACCGCATGATCTATGTTGTCGGCAATGAGCAGAACTATCATTTCCAAGTGCTTTCACTGTTGCTTGACCGTCTGGGATTCAAATGGGGAAAAGACCTTGTCCACTTCTCCTACGGCATGGTTGAGCTGCCGAACGGCAAGATGAAGAGCCGCGAGGGAACTGTTGTCGACGCCGACGACCTGATGGACGAGATGGTCAACACCGCACGCGCTGTCAGCTCCGAACGCGGCCAGCTTGACGGATGTACGGATGAAGAAATCAAGTCTATCACCGAAATGGTCGGCCTGGGCGCCCTCAAATATTTCCTTCTGAAAGTCGATCCCCGCAAGAACATGACGTTCAATCCGGCCGAATCGATCGACTTCAACGGCAACACCGGCCCGTTCATCCAGTACACACATGCACGAATCAGATCGGTTCTGCGCCGCGCGTCCGAATCGGGATTCACAATCGGCGAATTCATAATGGCCGAACCTTGCGACCGCGAAATCGCGCTCATCCAGCGGCTTGCCGACTATCCAGCAACCGTTGCAGAAGCCGGCCGTTCCTTAAGCCCCGCCCTTATCGCCAACTATGTCTACGAACTCGCAAAAGAATACAACCAGTTCTATCACGACTGCTCGATTCTAAAAGAAACCGACGAAGAAAAACGCTCGCTCCGTCTGGCTCTATCCGAAGCATCGGCCAGCACCATCGCCTCAGCCATGAGCCTGCTCGGAATCGAAGTACCTGACAGAATGTAAAAAACTCTAAGAAACTGTTTAAATTTACTACGAAAAAAATGTTATAAATCATTCTTGTGGGTTTATTGAGGTCTTTTATGGTTGTTTTCACCGAGCCTCATCGGTCACATAGCCCGCTATGCTCCCTCTTCCACTCGTAAAACACCTCATAAAATCCTCTCAATTAATCCCACAACTAAATTTAAACAGTTTCTAAAACGCGGCACAGTTTTTGCTCTCCCGAATATCAAATAACCTCTAAAACTCCACTCAATATGGATCTGAACAACTTCTACAACAACGTTACCCAGACGGTTGATTCAAACCAGTCGGGACGACTCACCCTCGTCATGCGTCAGGTGTTCCTGAAAATGACCCTCGGTCTCATCGTATCGGCGCTGGCAGCCATGTTCGCCGCCACCTCCGGCGTTTATCTGAACTTCCTGTCTGCCCATACAGGAGTGATCTGGATTCTGTTTCTGCTTGAAATCGGTCTGGTTCTCGCTATTTCCGGGGCAATCAATAAGCTTAGCTCAACTGCAGCATCACTGCTTTTCTACCTCTTTGCTGTTGTCAACGGACTGGCTCTGACGCCGATCTTCTACATCTACACCGCAAGCTCGATCTTCAAGACATTCTTCATATCGGCCGGTGTGTTCGGCGCCATGACAATCTACGGCTATTTCACGACCAAGGATCTGACACGCATAGGAACATTTCTCATCATGGCACTTTTCGGCCTGATCATTGTCTCGATCGCCAACTTCTTTTTCCACAGCTCGGCACTCGAATTTGGCATTTCGGCCGCCGGAGTGCTCATCTTCATAGGTCTGACGGCATGGGACACCCAGCGCATCAAACAGATGGCCCTCTACACACCCGACGAATCTCTCGGCAAGGTAGCCACAATCGGAGCGCTCAATCTCTATCTCGACTTCATCAACCTCTTCATCTACCTTCTGAGACTGCTCGGAAACCGTAACTAAAGAGACTTTTCAACTTCAACCCATCGGCATTGAAAAAACTCCCGGCCGATGGGTTGTCGTATGCCAACAATGAGTTTTGGAGTCCCGATCAGGAAATTTTTGTCCATCCGTCCTCCAAAACGTCTCCGAATGTGTTATAAAAACATGGAAACAAAGCTCAGCTATCGCAACGAAGACGACCGGTGCTACGGTGCAACCGGCATGACAGTGGCATTTTTCGTCATGGAAGGCGACGAACTGATCGCCGCCGTCAACCTTGACTCAACACCCGATTCACTGATCGAATATGCCGACGATTATTTTTTTGCCGGAAATCCGGGTCTGTCGGCAAAAAGCGCCTGGAACACCATTCTCAAACATTTCAATCTCTCGATGGCTGCCGCAATGGCCAACATCATGTGCCGGCGCGCAGTTATGGAAAACACGTCGCTTGACGCTCCCACCAAACAATGGCTTCTCGACCTGATGATCGAAGAGGGACGGGCCACATGCCAGCTCGACGAAGACGAAACCCGTCGGATCTTCGACAAAAACTACGTCTACCTGACACGCGTTTTCACCCACCGCGGTGTCCAGGGCATCTGCCATGATTTCGCCAACACTCTAAAACAGCGCCGACGCATGACGCGTTTCGAGATCCTTGAGGCCCTCCGCGCTCTCCGAATGCTCTGATTTGTGTAGATTTGGAAGTTAAAGAAAAGGTTATTAACTTTGTAGGAAATTTAAAGACGGGTCACACAACCCGTCTTCATCATTAACTTAAACCTCATAAAATTGGATATAGATCCCTTACCGGCAACTGACCCATTGCTATCCCTGCCGGCTTTCATTGTCACATCAGCCGTCAATTTCGGCTTGCCGCAGACTATCGCTCTTGCATGCGCGCTGATCGCTCTCTTCATTTCAGGATTTGTTTCCGGAAGCGAGATCGCGTTTTTTTCCCTCACACCTCCCGAAATCGAGGAACTCGACGATGAACCTGTCGGAGTCCGTGTCAGGAAACTGTTCGAATCGCCCGAACGGCTGCTGGCAACAATCCTGATCGCCAACAACCTGGTCAATGTGACAATTGTGGTTCTCTGCAATTTCGCCTTAGGGCCGGTTTTCACCGGACTGCCCGAGATTGTCAGCTTCTTATTGCAGACAGTCATCCTGACTTTTCTAATACTTCTGTTCGGTGAAATTCTTCCCAAACTGATAGCAAACTCCAACAACATGCGTTGGGTGCGTTTCAGCGCCGGAGGTGTCGGCTTGCTTTCATCGATGCTGCGGCCGCTTGCCTCGCTGCTTGTAGGCAGTTCGGGAATAGTCAACCGCGTAATCGTCAAGAAAAACCACGACGTCACTCCCGAGGAACTTTCGCAGGCTCTTGAAATCACTGATGTCAAGGGAAGCGATGACAAAGAGATGCTCGAAGGAATTCTCCGTTTCGGCGACACGAATGCAGCCGAGGTAATGACTCCACGCGTCGACATGACAGACATCGACATCACAGCCAGTTTCAGCGAAGTCATGAAAACGGTCATAGACAGCGGCTATTCACGAATTCCGGTCTACCGCAATTCGCAGGATGACATCCAGGGCATTCTGTATTCAAGAGACCTTCTTCCATACATCGGGACTGTCGACGACTCGTTTGAGTGGCAGAAACTTCTGCGCAAACCCTATTTTGTCCCTGAATCGCGTATGATCGACGACCTTCTTGAAGACTTCCGCGGCCGACGGCTGCACATGGCTGTCGTTGTCGATGAATTCGGCGGCACTCAGGGCATTGTCACACTTGAGGATGTTCTGGAAGAGATTGTCGGCGACATCAACGATGAATATGACGATGATCAGAAAACCTACCGTAAACTTCCCGACAACACATATATCTTCGAAGGCAAGACGATACTGAGCGATTTTTTCAGGATCATCCAGCTCGACGAAGCGGACTACTCCGATGTCACCCAGGACTGCGAGACCCTTGCCGGAATGCTGCTGGCAATCCGCGGCGATTTCCCGAAAGAAAAAGAACCGCTTGTCTACGGTCGCTGCCGTTTTCTGATTCTCGACATCGACAACCACCGGATAACATCTGTCCGAGTGAAAGTGATGCCGGACATACAGCAACCAAACAACAATTCCGGCCAATGAAACGGATTGTTCCGGTGATGGTCTTGGCCGCACTGGTCCTGACCGGCTGCCCGAAAAAGCCGGATGGAGTGCCGCGCCCGAGAGCCTTCGCACGAATCCAGCTCTACGACACAGCGACATCGGTTTCCCCATATCAGCTGCCTGTTTACCTGAGAGTGAACAGATCGGCCGAATGCAAGCTGGTGAAATCCAGCCCCGAAGGCTACTGGATCGACATTGCCTATCCGGCATACCATGCCACCATCCATCTGACCATTTCCTTTGCCGACGATTCGCTTAGCCGGGAAAAGATAGCGGCAAACCGCAGCGAACGTATGGCACTGAATCTGGGAGACAACAGCGCTACCAGAGTTTCGCTT
>JAIDXA010000311.1:11237-33574 GCA_029058705.1 Paramuribaculum sp.
CGCTTGTCTCGCCCGGCAACTTCCGGTCGACCATTCTGACCGCTTCCGGCTCGTCGCTTACACCGGTCCAGCTTCTGTCTGTCGGCCAGAAATGGATTGTCAGCGCAACTGCCACCCTTGACAATCTCCCGGAATCGGCCGATTCAATCAGACCAATTGTCGAAGCGCTGCGCAACGACCTGCTGACCGCCGCAAAAAATATGCGATGACTTATAAAAAAGACCTTCCCGTACACTTCGTCACAGCCAATGCCGAAATCTACACTGCCGCAGTAGATTATTCCGGTAAACACTCTCGGCTTGAAGCCGAACGCACAGCCGTCGCACACCTTATCAGAACCATTTTCGGCCCCGAAGCATCATGTGGCCATCATGCCGACGGTGCGCCATATGTAATCGGCCGCCTGAAAACGTCTGTTTCCATCAGCCACTGCAACGGATGCGCGGCAGTGGCCGTTTCCCCCGACGGCAATCCCGTGGGCATAGACATTGAATTACCGCGCCCCCAGTTGCGGCGCATCGCCCCGCGTTTCCTGACCCCGGCTGAACAGGAGCTCTATGGCGCGTCAGACCTCCAGCTTCTTAAAGTATGGACTGCAAAGGAGGCAACATTCAAATGTGCCCGCATGGCTCAGCTCGTTGTTTCAAAAATCAGCGTCGATCTTGAAACTGAAACCGCCACAATTCCCGACGGCCGTAAATTCCGACTTGTCTTTATGGAAGGCTACACGCAGATGGCAGCCATCAGCACCGGATTGTCAGATTGAGAACCGCCTCGACCATATAAAGCGAACGTATCTTACCGCGTGGGATCTCCATGTCGTCATAGGCGGGATTGCTGCTGTGAAGCACGACTTTATCCGGATCGGAATGACGCCGCAGATGTTTGAGCATCCTGTAGTCATCAAGCACAACAACATAGATCTGCCCCCAGAAAATAGTGTCAAGATCGGACACAGGCCTTATGGCTACGAATGATCCGTCGAGAATCTCCGGCTCCATACTGTCGCCGTTGACACGGACAATCACTGAATCCGGACTGATCCTGTCGAGATGCATCGCTCCAATTATATTTTCGTCTGTGAACTCCCGCGAAAGTTCGGCATGGCCGGCCGTGACGTCAATGTCATAGATCGGGGTGAGCCCTCTGCCGGTGTCTGAAACGGCTTTTGCATATGGAAGATCATCACCCGTCGCAAGCCATCGTTTGGAAACCCCCATGTCGACAGCGATCCTGTTGATCAGTCCCGATGTGATTGGCAGATGTCCGTTAAGATGCTTCGAAAGGTTGGCCGGATCGATGCCGAGACGCCGCGCAAACCGGGCCTGACTGATCCGCTGCTGGCGGATGAGAAATTTAATCCGTTCGGCGACATCTGCCTGAGAAATGTTTTTCATAACAATTATATCATAAAGGTATGCATAGAAGAAGACGTTGTCTTTATTACATGGCAAATTTACAACATCGCATCAACATATGCAACCATCGCCACAATCAAGTCAGGATCAACGCCGGAAAATATCGCGAATGACAAGTCCGGCCAATGTCAGTCCGAATATGGCAGTGATATGCATAAGCGAACCGTTTGTCCGCGCCTTTACAGCGGGAGCCGACGGATCCGGCACCATGTCGGCAGCATAAAGCAGTGGTGAACCGACTCCGTTGTTCGGCAGCAATTCGTCGGAGAAAACACACTGGAACTTCCTTGCCGGCCGATGTCCCGATTTCTTGAAACGCTGACGCAGAGCGCGAGCGAGCGGACAACCTTTGACGTCATTGAACTCCGCGACCTTGACTCTGGTCGGGTCGAGTTTCAGAGCCGCTCCCATTGACGAGAAAAACCGGGCTTTTGTGCGAGTCGCCATTTCGATCAGAAGCACTTTGTCTTTGAGCGAATCGATCGCATCGATTATATAATCGTACTCTTCAAGATGGAAGTCACCCGCCGTTTCGGCAGAAAAAATCTGACACCGGGCATCTATCACGGCCTCAGGCCGAACACTCAGAAGATGTTTTTTGAGTGCCTCTACCTTTATCTGACCGACCGTTTCGACAGTTGCCATCAGCTGGCGGTTTATGTTTGTCGGATTGACGCGGTCACTGTCGACAATAGTGAGGTTTCTCAGTCCTGTGCGGACAAGACTCTCGGCACACCAGGAACCGACTCCTCCGACTCCGAACAGGATCACACGGGCTTTGTCAAGCCGCTCCATGGCCGCGTCGCCCAACAACAGACGCGAACGATTGAGTATTGCACTGTCAATATCCATAGATCAGGATGTTAAGTAAATAATAACTGGAATCCGTTTTAACCAGAATGCAAAGTTAGGCAAAAATCACAGTTTTTCGCTAAATTTGCACCCTCCGCCGCTGATCCACCGGTGGCCGACAAACAAGAAAACAATGATGAACAGAGACAAAAATCCGGAAATCGAGATAACAGCCGACGGCTCGGCCACACTCTACCTCAACGATCTTGACGAACACTACCACTCAACCAAAGGAGCTGTTGCCGAGAGTCTTCATGTCTATGTCGAAACAGGGTGGCGCGCAGCTCCCGCAAAAAATCCAGTCAGAGTTTTCGAGGTCGGTTTCGGCACCGGACTCAACGCGGCCCTGACCGCCGAAGCCGCATTGAACGCAAAGATCCCTACAATATACCACTCTGTCGAACTCTATCCGCTCGAACCCGCTCTGTCCGGAAAATTGGGATATGAACGCGTTTCGGAATTTTTCCCTGCCGTCAACAACGCGGAATGGAACACGGAAGTCCGCGTGAATTCCTTTTTCACACTCATAAAAAGAATCGACAATTTTCTCACCATGGAATTCCCGTCCCAGACCGATATTGTCTATTTCGACGCTTTCGCTCCTGAAAAACAACCGGAAATGTGGAATGAGGATATATTCCGCCGCCTTTTCGCCGCAATGTCGCCAGGAGGGAAGCTGACAACCTACTGCGCCAAAGGAATCATACGCCGACGGCTTCAGGCGACAGGCTTCATCGTCGAACGGCTTCCCGGCCCGGCCAACGGAAAACGAGAGATTCTAAGGGCAACCAAGCCGCAAATCCAACAGATCACTCCGGACGATAAGGAGTCATGTGATAACCAAGCGCATTTAGTTCCATAGCCATTCCGGCAAGATAAAGCTGATGGAGCGCGGCTATGTAACATCCGAGCGCCTCCTGGGTGCCCGGCTCTACAGCCTCATGCGACAACAGCCCGTAGACGCGCGAAGCACATTCAGCCACCAGTTCAGTAATTTTCACGGCAGCCTCTCCGGAATATCCGAGAAGATCCTCTACAATTGTCTCGTCGAGATTGTCGTAGCCACGTCGGTCACGCAGACGGACATAAAACTCCTTGTCGGACGAATATTTCTTCCAGTCGGTATCCCAACAGAAAGCCATCGCCATTCCAAGAAACATCATCCATCCGAGCGAACAGACAGGATAGGACGCAAACTCCCTGACCCCGTCAGGCATATATCCACGCGCGATCTCACTCCATTTAGCCTCAACGTCCGGACATTCGGGTATATGGGCGTCGAGCGCCTCTTTTCGCTGAAGAAAACCGGTCAGGTCTGTCCACACCTTCTCGCCAAAGGCTTCGATGAAGTCATTTGATTGTTCTTTTTCCATATTATTCTAACGGAGAGACACTGATAAATGTTGTCCGGACAACAGTCTCCCTGCACAGACTTTTCCGCCCATCACCGCCTTAAATTAAACGCAAATAAATAAAAAAATATTAAAATTTGCATTTTTGTCATTTTTACTTTAACTTTGATGCAAAATAGTCAACTGGATTCGGTTTTTGTCAAACAATTTGCCACACACCTCCCCTATCCTTATCTGTTCATTTTAATTCGTGATATCATGAAACATCACCACATCCTGCTATCGGCAGTCCTGATCATCTCCGGCATGGTCTGCGGAACAGCACAGACTTCGGCCCGGGTCAAATCCGGATCAGGCAAAACAACACCTGAAGATATTCTCAAAGCCCCCCTGAAAAGCTGGAGACTGACCCCGCGCCAAACGACCGAAACGATTTCGACAACGGTAGCCAGAAACAACACGGCCACCCCGTCCACAACCTCAGCCGACCCTCAGCCACTGATCTATGCGGCGATGATAAACAATTCCTCATGGGGAACAAGCATCCCTTATGGAATATACTCATTTTCCCCCGGCTCATACGGATTTGAGCTCGTCAAAAGAGACTATAATTTCAATGCCAACGGCGGAGCATCATATATCGGCGACAACAACTATCTTGCCATCAACTCAACCGACTTCGGCGGATGGGCCTGGATCGAGATGCACGCTTACGACACCACTACCTGGACCGAAGTCTACAGCACAATGGGAGAGGAAGACGTGCTGGCAACCGACATGACCTATTGCCCTGCGGACAACAAAGTCTACGGCTGCTTCAACAACGGCTACGGAACAGGCTATGTTTTCGGACGCTTTGATCCGGACACATTCGACAGAACTGAAATCTCGACCCTCGACGAACCGTGGATCGCCTGCGGGGCCGACGCCGCCGGATCGATTTTCGCAGTAACATCCTCAGGGAAACTTGTAACAGCCGACAAACACTCAGGAGAGATTGATTTCATAGGAAATACCGGATTATCGTCCGACAATCTGACATCGGGAACGATAGACATCTCGACCGGTATCTTCTACGTGGCCACTTGCAACGACAACGGATCGGCACTTTATTCAGTCGACCTTTCCAACGGATCGGCACAGCATCTCTACGACATGGAAAACGCCGAAGAACTTGTCGGGATGTATGTCGCGGCTGAGGCCATCAACACATCGGCTCCGGCAGCCGTCACAGATCTCAAAGCCGAATTTGCCGATAATTCGTTCAGCGGAACCGTCTCATTCCGGCTGCCGGCAACAACAGTGGGCGGAAACATAATGACAGAATCCCTGACCTACGACGTCTCATCCGGCGAACTTCGGCTCGCAAACGGAAGCGGAACTCCCGGATCGGCAATAAGCGTTCCGGTAACATTTGAATCTGCCGGAAACCACGAGATAAGCGTATCCGTTTCCAACAGTGCGGCAACCGGACCGGCAGCATCAGTCAGCGTGACAGTGACGGCCGCCGAACCCCCGTCGCTTCTCACCCTCCCCTACACCGAGACATTCCCTTCTCAGGCAGACTTCGACAGTTTTAATGTCATAGACGCAAACAACGACAACTGGACATGGGTATATTGGGCCAACAGGGGATGCGCCCTTTGTCAGTTCAGCCCGACCAACGATTCCGACGACTATCTTGTCACCCGCCCTGTGAAACTTGAAAAAGACAAGCACTACGTCATGACCTGCGACCTGTGGCGACGCGAAGCCCCTTATAGAGAAGCCTATGAAATTGTCATGGGCAAAGCTCAGACACCGGAAGCCCTGTCGACGGTCCTGCTGACGAAAAAAGATATAGCCGACGACAATGTCCGTCATGAAACAATCACCATCATACCGGCAGAGACCGGCATCTACTATCTTGCAATCCATTGTCTCAGTCCGGCGGATGCCTACGGCTTATGTGTCGACAACCTGACAATCTCCACCGGAATTCTCCTGACCGCTCCGCAGTCGCCGTCGCTGACCGTCACTCCCGACTTCAATGGAGCCACGACTGCCGAAATTTCAGTCATCGCCCCGACAACCGATATCGAAGGCCGTCCACTCGACAAAATCAACGCAATCTGTATCGCCCGTGACGGAGAAACGGTAAAGACCTTCGCCAATCCTTCGCCAGGAACAACACTGACCTACACCGATCGGACCGAAAACAACGGTTATGTAACCTATCAGGTCTATGCCGTCAACGATTCCGGATCGAGCCACATCGCGTCTGAGAAGGTTTTTGTCGGCATAAATTATCCGGCGCCCCCCTCTAATGTCACAATAGAAGAATCGAAAGAATCGCCAGGGACCGTCACCATGAAATGGGACGCTCCCGTATCTGACCGCGACGGAAATCCATTGAATCCGGAACTTGTCAGCTACATGATAGCCCACCGCATGGACGGGGCGAATCTGACAATCGTCGCCCGTAACGTCAAAGGCACCGAACACACATTCCAGGCTCTCGATCCGGAAAAGGAAAAACAGAGATTCGTCACCTATCTGATATTCGCTGAAACCTCAGCCGGAGTCAATGACCGCGAGATAACGCAGACCATCCCGCTCGCCGTCGGCAAGCCTTTCGAAATGCCCTATATAGAAACATTCGGAAACGACGACTCCACCCCCTTGCTGACATCAACGACAAGCCAGTCGGCAAAATGGAGAGTGACTGACGAAATCTCCGATCAGGACGGAGACGGATACTATCTGATGTATGACAGCTATGTCGGTTCCACCGGCACCGCCACCACTGGCAAAATCGCAATTTCGGGCACGTCACCGATATTCTCGTTGTGGTATATGTGTATGGAAGACGCCACTGATGAAATCGTTGTCAGCGTCAACGACGGCAACGGCTTCAAGGACATCGACAGAATCTGTGTCGGCGACGGCGACGCCTATTGCTGGACCAAAGCGACCGTATCGCTAAGCGACTACACCGGAAAATCAGTTCAGATCAGACTGACCTATAAAACAGTGGCCTACAAACTCGCAATCGACAATATCCGGGTCGAAGGCGCGGCGAGTGTCAATCTCTCCGCGAGAGGCATATCCGTTCCCTACAAAGCCAATCCCGGCGTTCCATTCGAAATCAGACTCTACGTCACCAACAACGGCTCCGACAATCCAGGAAAGTATTCAGCCGACCTTTACCGCGACGGAACAAAAGTGTCGACCGTCGATGCCGACGGCCTTGATCCATTCGGCAGCACAACGCTCAGCTTCCGCGACTCGCTTACAGCGATGTCCAGCAATCCGACATCCTATTTCGCAGTCGTCAACTGTCCGGGCGACAGCGACATGTCTGACAACATAACCGCCGGAGCAACCGTCGACCTCGAACAGCTCGACTATCCTGTACCCTCAGCGCTTCAGGCCGAAAGCAACGGAACAATGGTCAGACTTTCATGGAACGAAGTCGTCATTCCCCGCGACAACATACAGCTGACCGACGGTGTTGAAAACCTCAGAGCATTCTCAACCGGCCTGCCGGGCTCTGAAGTCTACAACGACAACATCGGCGACTGGACAACGATCCATGCCGACGGCGGAAAATGTTATGTAATGCAGGTCAGCGGCACCTATCTAAGATTTCCCAATGCCAACTCCTACGCATCATTCATGGTTTTCGACGCCGAACAGGCCGGAGTCCCGGCCAAAGTCCTCGATGACTGGAAAGGACACAACGGTTCGAACCAATGCTTCATGGCAATGGCAACCATTGGCGTTCAGAACGACAAATGGCTGATTTCGCCTCTTCTGACGGAAAATGCGCAGACAATCTCGTTCTATGCCAAGACCCCTCTGACTGATTACGGACTTGAATCATTCGAAGTGTTGTATTCGACGACAGGAAAAGAAATCTCCGACTTCATAAAAATCGGAGAAGTAATCCAGTCCGTGCCATCGGAATGGACCCGTTACTCCTACCGGTTGCCTGAAGGTGCCAGATATTTTGCAATCAGAAGCACGTCCGACGACGTCTACGCGCTGCTTGTCGACGACATAGAATTCGAAAAAGCACACCCCCACCGCTCGCTTGAACTGCTTGGCTACCGGGTCTACCGCGACGCGTCAGTGCTTACCACCGAACCCCTCTCGGGAACCGACCATTTCATTTCTGAAATGGCCGACGGACAGGCTCACTTCTATAATGTCACCGCACTCTACACAACCGGCGAATCAGCTCCGTCGAATGAAGCCGGATTCTCGGCCGCTGCCGTTTTGACCGGAGAGTCTCAACCCGTCGTAGAAGCCGGCAAGGGCCACATTGACGTGCGTGGAGCCGACGGCCGGATTGTCAGCATCGTACGGCCCGACGGAACAGTCTGCTTCAGATCCAAAGCCGATCCGGAAATAAGGATCGGTCTCCTGCCGGGGATTTATATCGTCGACATAGACGGCTGGCCGACAAAAGTAATTGTATATTGAACGAACACAACCTTTATATATATTAACTGATTCCTATTGCTTGCGAGACCCGGCGATCCCGGGTCTCTTTTTTTTCAATTTGGTTACTTCCGTTTTTTGGACTAAATTTGCAGACGTCTGCCGCAGCAGACCCGAAAAACAAAACATAGTGTGTTACACGAAAGTGTCTGACTGATTCTCTTGTGTCGGAAGTGTGGAAGCTTAGAGACCCAATGCGAGAAGAAGAGGACATTCAATCGTCGTATATCAACTTACGGCGTGAGAGTGCGATCCTTAACCCAAGCATTGAGGGCTTCTTCCACCGCCCGGACACATTTGGGATAAGCAGACGTCTCTCACGTCATTTTTTCTGAATAATGCAAACCCGACCGTTTAATGTCAATGAATATATAAACCGGCTGAAATCCGGAGTCGCCATGAATTTCGGCGGCATCAGATGCAACGGTAAGAAATCCGATTATAGCGATGACTGGAATTTCACACTTCCCGTAAACCAGAAACTCAATGCTGCGCTCAACACAATTGCCACAGGCAACACCGACATCACAATCAAACATGCCGGCGGAACAATAAACATTCCCTTCAACAACATTGCGGCAAAAAATATTGCCAAGGCAATGGAATGGCAGAAAACCCCATCATCCGAAAATACAGCGGGAGCTTATAACGGCATCACACCGAACCGATGTCACAAGAAGTCTGTTGTCTATAATACGTCATCAGACATTGGATCAGAGAAGCGATGCAGACATTCCGCAAACGACAGAAAACCACACACAATTGCCCCGCCCGCATATTGCTCCGGCAATCGTGGGCAGCGGCATTTTGCGCCGCATGCATCCTATTGTGCGGATGCCATCAGAAAGACCTCGTCTATCCCGATTCAGCTATGATAAAGATCTCTGTCAGGTTCGACTGGACATATGCGCCTGATGCAGATCCCGACGGCATGACCGTCGTGTTTTTTCCTGAAGACGACGGAGGACACATCTGGCGCTACGAACTTGCGGGCAGCGAGGGTGGTGACATCGAGATTCCAGCAGGCAGCTACCGGATGATGGCCTTCAACAATGACACAAAACATATCTTCTACAGCGGAACTTCACAGATGGAAAGCTACAAAGCCTTCACTCAGGAAACCGTTCCGGTAGCCTGGCCCGACACTGTTCTTGAAACTTGTCCGGGAATTGTCGCTGACAAAATCCACCGCAGTCCCGATGCACTCTATTGCGCTTCGGCCAAAAATGTTTCGGTCGGACTTTGCTCGGTTTCCTATCGCCCGGTCCGTCCGGAATCCGCTCCGGAAGAGTCAGAAATTAAAGAATGCGGCCGCCACATTATAAAATGCTATCCTGAACCCAGAACATGCACATATACCTGCATATTGCGCGATGTTGCCAACATCAAAGGAATGCGGCGCGGCTATTTTGTGCTTTCCGGCCTGTCGCCCTCTGACCTGATTGCCCGCGATATTCTCTCTGATTCAGAAGCAGAATATCTGTTTACCGCTTCTCGCGATGATAATGACATAACCGGGCGCACGGTTGCTTTCGGCAGATCGGCTTCACCCTCGGCCCGTCAGTTTCTATATCTGGTGGCGGTCATGGCCGACGGCCGAGTCGCGGCATACTGCCGTGATGTTTCCGGTCAGGTCGTGAACTCTCCGGATAAAAGGAATGTTAAGATTATAGTCGACGGAATTGAATTGCCTTATGTCAGCCCTGACTCACCCGATGAAGGCGAACCGGGGTTTGATGTCGGTGTCGATGACTGGGAGCTTGTCATTGTCGACCATGTCATTTCATTACGATAAAAACTGAAAAAATAATTTAATATGAGAAACTCACATTTTTTAATTCTGGCTTCTGTCGGACTGGCAACCGCGTTTTCAGCCTGCTCGTCGGAAGAGATGAATGATCCGGTGCCTGCCGGCAAAGACAATGTCATCCGCTTCACAGCCGCAAGCCGATTGACACAGGATCGCGCCGCAGCAGATATAACAACGAGCAATCTGACACAATTTTTCGTTTATGGTTATCTGGCCTCAAACGGCGAGCCATACATGTCCAATGTCGAGGTAAACAAGACGAGCACAAATGTCTGGGAATATTCTCCGGTCAAGTACTGGCCGTCTGGCGATGCCTTGAATTTCTATGCATATGCACCTGAAGGGATGTTGCCTCCGGGCACTACGCCGCTCGATGAAGTCCATTTCACCAACACCGGGAAAACAGATTTCATATATGCCGTATCACCCGACATGACCCAGCCGACGACAGGCAGCGACGCACAAGTAAAATTCAATTTCCGTCACGCACTTGCAAAAGTGACAGTCATGATGAGTTCGGATGACTCCAATATGGATGTACGCGTCAATAACGTGACAATCGTAGGCGCCAACCAATACGGTGATTTCAAGTTTCCTGCATCATCGACCGCCGGCGACATTGAATCTGTGAGTCCGGAATCAATAGGCAAATGGACCAATCTTTCCGGCAAAGGCATCACAGTCCTTCACATGGCTCAGCGTCAGGATGAGATCATTACTCTCACACCGACCCCGATCGATATTGACACAGAAGGCGATGCTCCCAAATTCTTCATTCCACAGGATCTGCCGTTTGTCGAGGGAAACGATTTCGAAAATGAAGTCTATCTCGTCATAACCTGCGCGATGTATGACAAAACAACCGGCACAAAAGTATGGCCCAACGCAAATACCCCTGACGTCAATCTGCCAAATGGAGGTCTCTCCGGAGAAGGCTACATCTATCTGTCGCTGCAGGGCACCGGTTTTACAGCATGGCAGGGAGGCTACCACTATGTCTACAACGTAGTCATCAACGGCCACCCCGACATGTCGCAGATCGAATTCGGAAACCCGACCGTAGACAAATTCGTCACTGTGACCACACAGCTTCAGCCATAACCGCTATGGGGTCGCATACGATGACTTGACATATGAAGCAACTGATCATCATATTATGCGCCATCGTCTCTGCCCACACACTGTCGGCCAGGAAACTGACCGACAGTGTAACCGTGTTTTTTCCGGTCTCAGAAACCGGAATATACGAAAATTACATGGACAACAGAACCCGTCTCGACTCATTCGCCCGAAATCTTGACTCGCTCGGACTCAACCCATGCAACAAACTTCATAAGATTGAAGTCTGGGCAACTGCATCGCCCGAAGGTTCCTATATGTTTAACCGGAATCTTTCAGACGGCAGAGCGAAATCAATGATCTCCTGGCTCGCCGACAGACTCAGCTTTCCCGACTCCATCGCAACAATCTCCAACACTGTCCGCAACTGGACAGGTCTTCGCTCAGCAGTCTCGGCCGACAGCCTTATACCCGACCGAAATACTGTCATTGACCTGCTTGCCGAATATCTGTCGGCCAGACATGACACATCCGTCGCCAGCAACCGCCTGCTACACTCCTTGCGCACGATTGACAACGGACTGCCCTACCGGTATATGCTTGCCGATATATTTCCATCGCTTCGTGAAGCGACAATCCGCGTGACATATGACCGCGTATCCTGCCACCTCCCACGCATGGCAGGCAGAATAGCCCATGCACCGCCATCATTTTCAGACACCGGCTCTCTGGCCGACGGATCATCGTTTCGCACACCGCCATCCACGCCGCCGCATAATGCGAAATGGGCTCTGCGCACCAACCTCCTCTACGACGCACTCGCCGTGCCTGACATCGGGGCCGAACTCTATCTTGGACGAAACATAAGCCTGCAGTGCGAATGGATGTATGCATGGTGGTCCCACCGCGTCAGAAACTTTTTCTGGAGAATCTATGGCGGAGACATCGGCCTGAGATGGTGGTTTGGAAAAACTGCCCGCAGGCAACATCTATCGGGGCATCATATAGGAATCTACGCACAGACTCTAATATGGGATTTCGAACTTGGCCGGCGCGGATACATGGGAGGACAGCCAGGCGCGGCCATCTGGGACCGTGCCAACTACGGCTGTGGCATCGAATACGGCTATTCAATGCCACTTGCCAAACATTTCAACATTGATTTCTGCATAGGCATAGGATATATCGGAGGAGTCTGTCGCGAATATCTTCCCCAGTGCGGCCATTATGTATGGCAGTCCACTAAAAACCTTAACTACATCGGCCCCACGAAAACAGAAATCTCCCTTGTCTACATCTTCTGACCGACCCACACCCACAACAGAAATCAACCGTCGATCGGCCACTTTTCCGTTTTAACAATAGCCTGCACAATAGCCTGTGGTTATGAGAAATCGCAGAAATATGATTTTTATTTTTTTTATAACGAAATTTTTGTTAAACTTGCCGTCAAACAGTAAGAATCCGACGGTTTTAAAATAAACCGCAGATCACAAACGCCGTTTGTTATTTTATTTATCGCTGTCGTTTTCTGTAGAATCTTTGCCAGTAAAACCATATTATATTTAAACCAGTCATGAGAAAATTTGCCGTCATTTTATTTCTGTTTTTCTATGCCGCGGCATCAGCCATTGATGTGAAGATCGAAAACCCGCATCTTATAGTGGATGCGAAAAACGATGCAGGTGATCCTGTGATTGCAGCTCACTCCAAACTACATGTTTCCGGCATCAAAGGCAAGAAATTCGATCTTGTGGCCATCGTCAAGGATGACAACGGAAAATGGCACACTGACGCTAATGGAAACGTAGTGAAAACCCACTACGAATGCACAGCAACATACGAAAACACCTTATGGAACGACATCAGCGTCTACATCAGGCACAATAAACTCGCTCCCAAAAAGGGCAAACATGATTATGAGGTTTTTCTCTATGTCTACTATGACGGCAAATGGTACGGAGGCACAAAAGCGGGGTCATACACACAAACCGGAAACTCCTCATCGTCATCCAGAAGCCAGTCATCATCGTCATCATCATCAAGCAAAAGTTCATCGAAAACCATCACCTGCGGTGTGTGCAACGGCTCCGGTATAATTGTGTGTCTTTTGTGCGGCGGAGCTGGAGGCAGACAGAACTGGCGCTGCCTGACATATCCGCCATATTCGCAATATTACGAGTGGACAACCTGCACGGCCTGTGCCGGTGGCGGAAAGGTTGGCTGCACATGGTGCAGCGGCAAAGGCACGATTACCATCAATACCACAACCAATCAAAACAACTACAACAACAATTACAATAATTATAACAACTATAACAACAACAATTATAACCAAAACAGCTCAAGCAGTTCGTCTGGCCGCTCAAGCGCCTACTCGACCTGCCGTATATGTGGCGGCTCCGGCACGTGCACCTCTTGTCATGGCAAAGGGGGCGAATGGCGCAGCACAGGCTATTACACCGGGAGCGACTCCAAATCGTGGATCGACTGCGGATCGTGCAGAGGCAACAAACGATGCTTCAATTGCCACGGCACCGGACGCCAGTAACTACTTACGCGATTTCAGCGATAGGTCGACGAGCAACACGGCATGCTCTCTGCTCGGCTGATTGTTCCTATGATCCTGTTCCAAATGGACATTTATTCTGGATTTTATAGCATTATATAGCGCAAAAATAACTAAATCAAGACAAATCAAAAAACAGACAGGCATAAAAAACTATCTTACAAATAATTACGTTAAACGCAGAATAAAGACAGAATAGCGTTGTAACACAGGTGTAATAATTTTAACTGATTTTAACCTTAAAATATTTGCAAATGTTACAGTCTTAGTAATTTTGCATTGTCAACGTTTTGTAACACTTGTGTTACACCGATGGACAAAAACATTTTTCGGTTAAAAAATCAGCTATCATGAACGCTTCAACTAATTTCACAAACCGCCTGATGGATCTTCAGAGCAACATGTTAAATTTTGCCTATACTCTGACTTCTAACCGCGACGATGCCTATGACCTTATGCAGGACACAATGGTCAAGGTCCTTTCCAACGAAGACAAATATACCGAGAACACCAATTTCAAGGGTTGGGTTTTCACAATCATGCGAAATATCTTCATCAACAATTACCGCCGCGTTGTGCGTTCGGCGACGGTGGTTGACCGCACCGAGGATCTCTATCATCTGAATCTTCCGCAGGATTCAGGATTTGAAACACCGGAAGGTTCTTACGGCGTCAATGAGATCACGGCTGCGATAGAAGCATTTCCGGAAAAATACCGCGTTCCGTTCACAATGCATGTAGCGGGATACAAATATAACGAAATAGCCGACCACATGGGTCTGCCGCTCGGCACTGTTAAAAGCCGCATCTTCTTTGCTCGCCAGGCTCTTCAGGAACGTTTTGCCGACTACCGCTGACAATGATTAAAAAATCACTCTTTCCTTTTATCAACCTTTATCGATCTCCCTCATGACCGACAAGTATTTTCAAGATCATACGTTTTTTTGATTGGTTTAACATATTATGATTGGTTTAATAATCTGCTTAAAAAAAGAGGACTCCCGTGAGGAAGTCCTCTTTTTTAAGCCGTTTTTCGCTGAAAATGCAAGAGGTTGGGGAAAAATTGCTAATTTTGCGATATTGAAGACTGTGGCTTAAAAGGGCTACAGACTATCGTTAAGTAAACATTCTCTGAAAAATTCATGTCAGAACATAAAATCAAAATAGGCATCACCCACGGCGATCCGAACGGAATCGGATATGAAGTGATTCTGAAGGCGCTTGAGGATTCGCGGATGCTGGAGCTATGCACTCCAATCATATATGGTTCGGCCAAAATAGCCAACCACTACAGAAAACTGTCGAATATCAGCCAGTTCCCGATACATCAGATCCAGAGTCCGGAGAATTCGAGGTCAGATCAGGTCAATATCATCAATGTTGTCGACGAATCGCTTAAAGTCGAACCGGGCATTGCATCTGCCGAAGCGGGCAAAGCGGCTTTTGTGGCACTCGAAGCTGCGGTTGCTGATCTGAGAGCAGAAAAGATAGACGCAATAGTGACAGCTCCGATCAACAAAGCGACGATTCGGAGCGGAGAGTTCAATTTTCCCGGCCACACGGAATATCTGGAATCGTCGCTTGCTGAAAACGGAGAGAAAGCCCTGATGATTCTTGCCACTGAGAATCTGAGAGTGGCGCTTGTCACGATCCATACACCGCTTGCAACGGTGGCTTCGGAAATCACCACAGAGAAAGTGGAGTCGAAAATCATTGACTTCAATTCGGCACTGGTTAAAGATTTCGCTATCCCGCATCCACGGATAGCGGTTCTTTCGCTCAATCCGCACAGTGGAGAAAACGGACTTATCGGAACGGAAGAAAAAGATCAGATTATTCCTGCGATTGAAAATGCAAGAACCGCGAGGATAAACTGTTTCGGTCCGTTTGCCTCAGACGGATTTTTCGGAAGCGGGCAATGGAAGAAGTTTGACGGAATCCTGGCAATGTATCACGATCAGGGTCTCGCTCCGTTCAAGGCACTCGCAATGGACGCGGGAGTCAATATCACCAGCGGTCTTCCCTATGTCAGAACGTCGCCAGACCACGGGACAGGATTCGATATAGCCGGAAAAGGAGATGCCTCGGAAGAATCAATGAGACAGGCAATCTATTCTGCGATCGATATAATCCGGTCGAGAAGACTGCACACCGAAATTACGCGCAATCCGTTAAAAAAACAATATGTCGAACGCAACAAAAAAGACAACGTTGTTCTCGATCTAACCAAATCAACAGACGAAGCATGAACTACGCAATCATAGCCGCCGGCGAAGGATCAAGACTTGCCCAGGAAGGCATCGAGCTCCCGAAACCGCTCGTAAATCTCTGCGGAAAACCGATGATCAAAAGACTCATCGACATAATGATGGATTGCAATCCGACTTCGCTGAGCATTATTGTCAACGAACAGATGACAGAAGTCAGAGAATATCTCGAATCGCTGAAGCTGTCAGTCCCGTTTAATCTGGTTGTCAGATCTACACCGAGTTCCATGCACAGCTTCTATGAGGTTAGCCGCGGATTCGGCAAAGGGAAGTTCATTCTGACAACAGTCGACACAATTTTCCATGCGGAAGATTTCAGGCGTTATGTAGAGGCTTTCGAGAATGACACGGAAGCTGACGGATACATGGCAGTCACTTCTTTCATCGATGACGAGAAGCCTTTGTATATCGACGTGGACGCCCGGATGGATATCACGGCATTCCGCGACAAGCCATTCGAAGGAGTCAGGTTTATATCGGGGGGAATATACGGTCTGACGCAACCGGCGCTTGATGTGCTGTGTGACTGCATGGACCGCGGAATCAGCCGGATGCGCAACTATCAGCGGGCTCTTGTTGAAAACGGCCTTAAGCTCAAGGCTTTCCCATTCAGCAAGATAGTCGATGTCGATCATGCCGACGACATAGCCACTGCCGAAAAATTTATCGAAAGAGCTGACTGACACCGCCCCCGCCTTCCTATCAGAAAAAATCTCCATTCCAACCAATCATTATTCCACACTACAATAATCGTATGGCAGACATCAACATAGCCGGTATAATGAGAGCCGGCGCATTCTCTCCCAATCATATCGGAAATGATGCCGCTATTTTCAATCTCGTCGCCGACCAGCTCAGAAAAAGAGGCTGCGCGGTCACCACACTAAGCGAAGAACAGCTGATTGCAGGTCAGGTCAAAGAACGGATCATAGTCAATATGTGTCGCGAGCAACGCTCGATTGAAAGACTCCAGCAGCTTGAAGATTCCGGCGCACTGGTGATCAATTCGGGTTACGGAATCGAGAACTGCACCCGCGAACGTATGACGCGCATACTGGTCGGCTGCGGTGTACCCTATCCGGAAAGCATCATCGTCAATACGGACGAGGGAGTCCGCGACCAGCTCACACGTCTGAAAATGAACCAGTGCTGGATCAAGCGCGGCGATTTTCATGCCATGCATAAAGAGGATGTCAGCTATGTCCGTCATCCGGAAGAGGCGCAGGAGGTTCTTCAGGAATATTTTTTGCGAGGAATCAAGCGTGCGGTCATAAACCGTCATCTCGAGGGCGACCTTATCAAATTCTACGGAGTGCAGGATTCACCGTTTTTCTATTGGTTCTATCCTTTTGATCTGGGACACAGCAAATATGGTCATGAAGCCATCAACGGCCGTTCGCAGGGACTTCATTTCGATGTCGAAATGCTAAAGAAAATATGTCAGAAAGCTTCGGAAGTTCTTGATGTGAAGATCTATGGAGGCGACTGCATAGTTTCCCCGCAGGGAGATATACGCATCATCGACTTCAACGACTGGCCAAGTTTCGCACCATGCCGCAACGAAGCAGCTCCCCACATAGCCAAAGCCATAATGAACGAAATAAAAAAACATACCGTCGGCTGATACAGCGCCGAGCTATTTCAACCATAGGTTTCCATCGCCCACTTTTTCAAATGACAAACCTCCGCAATGTAAGCGACAATATTCTTAAGAGCGACAAGATCTTCTATACGTTTTTGCGAAGCGGATTCTCATCGCAGTCATCGGGTATTCTCGACATGCTCACAGGCTTCGTCCTGTTTGCTTTTCTGGGATTTCCGGTGTGGCTCTCAACCGCCATAGGAGCGATAGCCGGAGGTATACTGAACTGTATACTGAACTATCGGTTCACGTTCCGCGCGACCAACTGTCCGTGGAAGGCTGTCATTGTCAAATATGTTCTTGTGTGGTGTGGAAGCATGTTTCTTAATTCGGGAGGCACCGAAGGCCTTTATGCCATTCTTTCCAACTGGCACTGGCTCGATTCTCTGGGATTCAAGCCTGACGGATATTATGCGGCAGCCCGTCTGACGGTGTCGATTCTTGTTTCATGGTTCTGGAATTTCCTTTTGCAGCGGTATTTTGTCTATCGTCCGACGAGTTTCGACCGCAAAGCGATCCGTCTGATGAATTTTATTTGTCCGTCGCTGCGCAATCCACTGAAGCATCACCACCATCATCATGGCCAGCAAAACAACTTGAATTCAGATTTTCAACAATCAAAAGAAAAATAATGTCTGAAGAAAATAAAACTCACGACAATGAAAACGAAGTAAGGCCCGATGTACTGAATTACGACGATATAAGGCGGATGGTTCCAAAACTCGACGGCCATCCCCGGCTCGTCAGTTTTCTCCTCAGGCTTCTTTCGGTTGACAAGGTCAACCGCGCTCATGCAAACAGTTGTTCTGAACCGGGACCGAAATGTACTGAAAAACTCCTGTTTCAGGAATTCCACAACACACTGCGCGTTGACAATTCACAGGTTCTCGACAATCTGCCCAAAGGTACGTTCATAACTGTCAGCAACCATCCATTCGGTGCTCTTGACGGAATTGCCCTTATCTATCTCTTCGGATCGCGACGGCCAAAATTCCGGGTAATGGTCAACATGATCCTCAATTACATTACGGGGATGCGTCCGAATTTCATAGCTGTAGATCCTATCCCATCCAATGATCCGGCGCGCAAGGCTCAGTCGGTCAAGGGAATCCGCGAATGCATCAAGCAGATAAAGGATGGCGAGCCACTGGGATTTTTTCCGGCTGGCGCCATGAGTAAAGTGAACTGGCGGGGTCGTCTTCAGGACCGAGAATGGCAGAAATCCGTTCTTCAGATCATAGCCAAGTCAAAAGTGCCGGTCATTCCGGTGTTTTTCCACGGATCGAACAGCTGGTGGTGTAATATACTCGGAATTGTATGCTGGCCTGCCCGATCGCTTCGTCTTCCGGCAGAGGTTTTCCGCAAAAACGGCAAAGAATTGCACATATCGATAGGTAATCCTATTTCAGTCGCCGAACAGGAAGCCCACAGCGGCTCGCTCGAACAACTCGGAAAATTCCTCAGAGAAAAGACCTATGAGCTGCGCGACAATCCAGTCAATCGTTCCGTAAGGTAAAAGTTTCCAAGTCACATAAACAAAACAAAAATGAATTCAGACAACAATATATCCGATAAAGCAACACAATCATCGTCATATCGCGACTCGCTAAAGTCAATGGATACGGAAGAGCACATCGATCTGGCTTTTTACCGTCCGATCGGCTATGGCTGGGCGTGTCTTGCCAAAAAATTGGGAGTTACGCCCAACGTCATAACCATCGCTTCCATCTTTCTGGGTATCGGAGCCGGAATAATGTTTTATTTCCCGGATCTGTGGCTCAACATAATCGGAATGCTGCTGCTTATCTGGGCTAATTCATTTGACAGCGCCGACGGTCAGCTTGCCAGAATGACCCGACAGTATTCTCGCCTCGGACGAATTCTTGATGGACTGAGCGGCGACTTCTGGTTTGCAGCCATCTATATCTCCATCTGCCTGAGAGAGAATGTCACCTCGGATTTCTTCATGGCTCATCATTGGGTCATATGGGTAATCGCAGTCGTTACAGGATTGTGTCACGCCAAACAGGCTGCGATGGCCGACTATTATCGCCAGTTTCACCTCTATTTTCTCAAAGGCGAGGACGGCAGCGAGCTTGACAACAGCGCCTCTCTGAAAAAACAGCTGTCGGAACTGAGCTGGAAAGACAACTTCTGGAAAAAACTTACGCTTTCAACCTATACAAACTACACTCTGCAACAGGAAGCCACAGCTCCTTCAATGCAGAGACTGCGCCGGGAACTTGCCAAAAGATTTCCAGACGGCCGTATTCCTATGAGTTTCCGCGAAGCATTCCGTAAGAAATCACTGCCGTTGATGAAATATACCAATATACTTTCGTTCAACTGGCGTACCATCGCTCTTTTCACGGCGCTTTTCCTCCAGATGCCATGGCTTTACTTTGCATTCGAGCTGACTGTACTCAACATTCTGCTTGTCTATATGATAGTGCGTCATGAACGGATCTGCCGCCGCTTTACGCGTGAACTCGAAGACGGAAAATACTAATCATTATTTTAATCAAGCAACTGAACATGGAACTCAAAGGTATAATATTCGACTACGGAGGCACGATCGACAGCCGTGGCGTTCATTGGAGCGAAATTATATGGGACGGCTACAAGAACTGCAACGCCGGTGTTGAGAAAAGTGTTTTCCGTGACGCCTATGTCTTCGCGGAACGCGAGCTGGCGCGTGTAAGGCATATTCTTCCGAACGATAACTTTCATGATCTTCTTTTGAAAAAGATCGAAATAGAACTGAAATGGCTCGCGGACAACAAATTTATCGGCGCAGACTCTATTGAAAAATACACCGCTCCAATCGCAGATTACTGCTACAGAGCGGCACGCAACTCAATCGAGGAAGCACGGCCCACACTTGAGGTTTTGTCAGAACGATATCCCATGATGCTTGTTTCGAATTTTTACGGCAATGTGGATTCTGTTTTGCGGGATTTCGATCTGCGCCGATATTTCAAAGGGGTGATTGAAAGCGCCGTTGTAGGGGTCAGAAAACCAGATCCTACAATTTTCCGTCTTGGAGTGGTTGCCCTTGGACTTGAACCGTCAGAAGTGCTTGTCGTCGGCGACAGCCTTAAAAAAGATATTTTACCGGCACGGTCGATCGGATGCCGGACAGCATGGCTCAAAGGTAAAGGCTGGACCGCCGAAGAGGATGCCGCAACCGATCCTTCAATGATAGAAAATCTGAGTAAGGTGATCGAGGTAGCATTATAGACATTTAACCAATAAGCATAATATTTTAACCTCAAATAACCATAACGCAATACAACAGCCCATTTTTTAAACAAAAGTAACAAAAATAATAAAATATTAAAGTTGAAAATTTTTGCAATTGGATTATATAGCGTACTTTTACACGCTCTTTTCCGGGCAAAACAAAAGCCGGCTGGCTTTTAACCTTAAAATTGAACAAAAATATATATTATCAAATTAAATTTATGAAGGCAACTGACGTAAAACCTGCTGAAGGTAAACTCGGCGTCCTCGTAGTTGGACTCGGAGCCGTTACTTCAACATTCATGACTGGTGTGCTTATGGCCCGCAAAGGTCTATCAAAGCCTGTCGGATCAATGACCCAGTATGACAAAATCCGTGTCGGCAAAGGCGCAGACAAGAAATATCTGAAATACGACGAAATCGCACCCATCGCAAAACTCGACGACATCGTTTTCGGAGCATGGGATGTTTACCCTGCAAATGCATACGAAAGCGCCATAAATGCTGAAGTTCTCAAAGAAAAAGACATCAACCCTGTCAAAGATGAACTTGAGGCTATCAAACCAATGAAGGCCGCTTTCGACCACAACTATGCCAAACGTCTCGACGGCGAAAACATCATGAAGGATGCGACCCGCTGGGAAATGGTTGAAAACCTTCGCAAGGATATCCGCGAATTCAAAGAAAAGAACGGATGCGACCGCGTTGTCGTTCTCTGGGCAGCATCTACTGAAGTTTATGTTCCGGTAGATGAGAAGATCCACTCGACAGTTGAATCGCTCGAAGCCGCAATGAAAGCTGACGACAAAGAACATATCGCACCGTCGATGTGCTATGCATATGCAGCTCTCAAGGAAGGCGCTCCTTTCATTATGGGTGCTCCCAACACAACTGTCGACATCCCCGCAATGTGGGAACTTGCCGAACAGACCAAAATGCCGATTTCCGGCAAAGACTTCAAAACCGGTCAGACACTTGTCAAATCAGGTTTCGCTCCTATCATCGGCACCCGCTGTCTTGGTCTTTCAGGATGGTTCTCTACCAATATCCTCGGCAACCGCGACGGTCTTGTGCTTGACGAACCCGCCAACTTCCGCACAAAAGAAGTTTCGAAACTCTCAACACTCGAGTCAATCCTCGTTCCGGAAGAACAGCCCGATCTTTACACTGACTACTACCATAAAGTCCGCATCAACTACTATCCTCCCCGCAACGACAACAAGGAAGGATGGGACAATATCGATATCTTCGGCTGGATGGGCTATCCGATGCAGATCAAGATCAATTTCCTCTGCCGCGACTCAATTCTTGCCGCTCCTCTTTGTCTTGACCTCGTGCTTCTGAGCGACCTTGCCGCACGCGCAGGCCGTTTCGGCATCCAGCGCTTCCTGAGCTTCTTCCTCAAGAGCCCGATGCATGATTATACCAAAAACGAGGTTCCTGTCAACCATCTTTTCCAGCAGTATGTCATGCTCAAGAACGCTATCCGCGAAATGGGCGGTTACGAAGCTGACGAGGAAATCGACTGATCAAAACAGAACAACCTCCCTTTTACTAACTGAATTCAATCGAGTAGGTCGGGAAACGAAAGTATTCTGACCTACTTTCGTTTCCTTTCCTCTCACACCACCGTACGTGCC
>JAIDXA010000312.1 GCA_029058705.1 Paramuribaculum sp.
AAAATTACCCGCTCCGGACTGAAGCGGGTAAGGGAGGATGTGCTCTTTATTTTAGTTTAAATGAAAGAGCCGTGCCTGAGCCATGCGAAATCAAGGATTTGCTACGATATGTCGCCTTCTGACACATACCGTCTGCACGATTCCAGAGTTTCCGGTTTCCCTATATCGAACCACGCATATGATCCCGAAGGCTCATAGGCCGATATCTTAAGTTCGTTGCAGCGGTCGATATAAAACGGGGTGATTGAGTATGGAACATTTCCGGCGTTTTCAGCCAGTTTTCTCAGCAGGCGTCCTGAAACGACATGCACTCCGCCAAACGCCTTGTGGGCCAAAGCATCCTCCGTCACGCCACAAGGCCTGACCTCTCCTGTGGACCGATTGACCCAGCCTCTCATGCGACTTTCCGAATCAAACAGAAGATAGCGCGATGTCTTGCGGCCGGAAACGAGAAGAGTCGCGTCATCGTCTGACCTCATATGACTTTCAATCATGGGTCTGAGGTCGAAATCAGTGAATATATCGGCGTTATGCACAACAACAGGGCCCTCATACCCAAACAGAGACGCAGCTTTCTGCAATCCACCGCCCGTGTCAAGCAACAGATCACGCTCGTCACTGACACGAATGCGGACGCCGAAATTATCGTTTTTCGCCAGATAATCGATAATCATGTCCGGGAAGTGATGGACATTGACAACCAGATCGTCGACTCCGGCTGATATCAGCTTGCGGATGACTCTTGCGAGCATCGGCGTGCCGCATACATCAACCAATGCCTTCGGGCAAGAGGCTGTAAGCGGATAGAGCCGGGTCCCAAGTCCGGCGGCAAAAACCATTCCTTTCATAGCATCACCTCTATTCCCTGCTCGCGATGAACAAGCAGCACGTCACAATCAAATGCAACCGCTACATGCTCCGCCATTTTCTGGGCACTATAGACCGAGCGATGTTGTCCGCCCGTACAACCGAAACTTATACTCAAATCCGAAAAGCCTCGTTTCAGATAACGCCCTACACTATGGTCGACGATGGATTTACAGCTGTCAAGAAACTCAAGTATCTCCCCATCCTTTTCGAGGAAATCCTGAACAGGACGATCCAATCCGGTCAAGCTGCGATATTGCTCATAACGGCCCGGATTATGGATGGCCCTGCAATCAAAAACAAATCCGCCGCCATTCCCAGTAAAATCTTCCGGAATCCCCTTCTTATATGAAAAACTATAGATTTTCACTTTGAGTCTGGCAGATCCCATATCCTCTTTGAATCGCTCATCACCCGTCAAATTCCTGACGGCATCCATAAGATATGCGAGTCTTTTGTCACCGATCTCGGAAAGCACCTCTTCAAGAGACTTCAGCGTTGTGCGGATTGGTGTCAGGAAGGCGGCCTTGTGCTGATGCAACCCACGGAATCCGTATGCTCCGAGAACCTGGAGCATACGAAACACGACAAACAGCCTGAGTGTGCCCTCCCAGCCGTCGTTGATCACCATGCCCGCTTCCCGCGCTTTCTCCACGTATCTTCCGGCAAGGCCCCAACGAATTCGGTCGGAGAGCCCCAACCGGCTTTGCCATAGAAGAGAGGCAACATCATAGAACGGATTGCCTATTCGGGCGCCCTGATAATCTATAAGCACGGGGCTGCCATTCTTCAACATTATATTTCTGGACTGGAAATCACGCAAAATCAGCGCCTTTTCCGCAGAGTCACAGACCACAGAGGTCAGATAACCGAAAACGTCTTCGAGAGATTGCTCGTCTATCTCAACGCCTGTCAGCTTAAGGAAACAATATTTAAAATAATTCAGATCCCACCTGACTGCCAGTCTGTCCATTTCCGACCGGGGATACAACACATCCGTATCGACATCATCATAATCCGCCGCATGAAATGCCACCAGCATGTCAACCGAGTCGCGAAGAGCTTTGCCAAAATGTGGTGATTCACTTCCCGATTTGACATACAAGTCATAAAGAGACTCTGAACCAAGATCTTCCTGAATATAGCCACTCTCATCAGATGAGACAGCCAAGACTTCCGGCACGGGCAATCCGTGGCGTAGGAAATGATCCGTAAGTGCGAGAAACGCCCGGTTTTCCCTTCTGTCGCGCCCGACTGTCGCTATGACTGTTGAGTCATGGCCATGAATCCTGTAATAGCAGCGCGATGATCCGGCGCCCGGAAGCGTCTCGACTGTGACAGGTTCATCACCGAACCTCTGTTGATATAATGATTCAATACTTTTCATTTAAATTATCTATTTTTGACTGCAAATTTACGAAATTATATGGTAACTTTGCATCAACTAAGGCGAAGGTCACCTTTTCTGAATTTTCATGAATGGAACGACAAAAAAATACGGACTCATCGGACATCCTCTCGGACATTCCTTCTCTCGCGACTATTTTGAAAAAAAATTCAGACGCGAAAACATAGATGCAGTTTACCTAAATTTCGACATCTGCGACGATGAATCCGACTTCCCCACCCTGCTCAAAGCCACAATC
>JAIDXA010000313.1 GCA_029058705.1 Paramuribaculum sp.
GCCTTAAGGAGGGCTACATCAAGTGGCCTTCATCTGCGGATCTGCCTTCCTATGTGCAGCAGTGGAATGGAGGCTCAGGCAAGTTGACCGTAGGGGGTGAGGCCTGGGAGGATGAGAACTTCTTTATCTCACGTGTGAAACCGAAGGAACGTTTCTACAACACTGCCTCGCAGGTCTATCCGTCGCTGACGCAGTATGACGCGCTGTCAAACCCCAACGGGACAGACAAGCGTTACCTCTGGTGGGTGCCTATCGGCGATTGTCCCCCGGATGGCGGCTATCATACCAATGCACTTCCCAATGGTGTTTATGACGGCGAGGTGTTCTCCATGTGGAGCTATATGGACCATTACGGCAACTGGACCTCGCCCTGGGGATGGACACCCGGCGCATTCGCCGACGTGGCCCATAAGAACGGTGTGGCCGTTTCCGGTGTCGCTTCGGTCCCCTATGGCGGAATCTCGTCAAACTGGTCTACCGCATTCTCTCAATTCAAGAATCTCGACGGCGCCGCTGTAGGCAAGTTCCTTTATTATCATGGTGTCGACGGTCTGGGCTACAACTCGGAGTGGAGCGGATCAGCGCCTTCGACCTACATCACTCCGGTCCACGACCAGATAGCCGCATATATGGCAGAGCGCAACCCGATCTTCGAGAATGTGTGGTATGCAGGAACGACCGACGGAGGCAGCATCTCGTTCGATACCGGAGTGCATTCAAGTTTTGCCAATGTGTTCCGCAATGCGTCGATGTTCCTGAACTACAACTGGAACAACTCATCGACAATTGTAAACTCAATTGCCTATGCAAAGGCGCAGAACCGCAATCCGTTCTTCATCTATGCCGGTATGAACCAGCAGGGCGGCGAGCCCAAGTCAGGCGACAACTATCCTGTCGTTGCCAACTATCAGTATTCGATCGGAGTCTGGGGCGCCCACAACTACAACATGTTCTGGCAGGGACGTACGGGAGGTGGAGCAGCATTATCGACCGTGCAGCGCTACTACCTCAACATGTGCGAGCAGTGGTTCACCAACGGCAAGCGCAACCCGGCGATCAAGATGCCGATCACGACCAACCGCGCTCACCGGGCGAGCGATGATTTTGCCGGTATGTCGAGCATGATGTCGGCGCGTTCCGTTCTCAACTGGGATCTGAAGGACGAGCCGTTCATCACCTATTTCAACATGGGTAACGGAACATTCTTCAACTGGCACGGAGAGCGAGTGAGCGAAAAGCCATGGTATAACATCGGTATCCAGGACTACCTCCCGACATGGCGCTGGTGGTTTGCTCCGACCTTCCTTCAGAAGGATGTGACCGAAGGGACGACCCATCTGTCGGCCGACATGACATGGGATGACGCTTATTTCGGCGGTTCATGTCTGCAGATCACCGGTACGACAACCGAAGAATATCTCCATCTGTTCAAATCGGAATTCAAGATCACTTCGCAGGCCACAATCCGAGTGCGCTATAAACTCGTTGAGGGCGAAGGCGATGTCGCGCTTGTGATGTCCAACAAGGGAACAGAAGGCGAATTGCTTTCTTTTGCCGCTCCGACAGCCGGCAAGACAAACGTGCTGGCAACAGTGGCGACATCAGAGGAACTCCGCACGAAATCGCTCGAAGACGGTGCAGAAGGCTGGCAGACAATCGAATACAAGGTGACAGCAGCAGAAGCCAACCGTGCGTTCAAAAATCCTTTGGCCGTGATCGGTCTTCAGGTGAAAAATGCCAGGAACCTCAAGCTGCTTCTCGGCGAGTTCAGCATTCTTCCGAATACTTCATTCACGACACCCGCAGCTCCCAATATCACACTCTCGAAAACCCTCTATAGCGATCTTAAAGGTATAGATGCGAAGGTTGTCTGGGAAATGCCCAACACAAAATCTGTCGGCGAACCTGTCTACAACAGCGATGTCAACACATCAATGTTCAAGGTCTATGCTCAGGAAGAGGGTGGCGAACCTGTCTTCATGACGGCAACCACTTCATGGGCTGCCATAGCCTATGCCGCACCCAACACCGACGACGCAAAGAAGATCCGCTTCGGAGTGAGCGCCGTTTCGACCGACATGACCTCTGAATCGGCCATCAGCTGGAGTGAATATCTCGAGAAGGGCGAATACACAATGAGTGATGAACTCACAATCGATAAATCGACAATCAAGGTGAATGAATCATTCAAGCTCGGATATGTCGATCCTCGTCACTCCTCTTCTACCTTCAAGCTCTATAACACCAATAACCAGCTTGTTGCATCAGGCGAAGGTGTAAGTCTGGAAGTTCCCGAAGGTCTTGGTGAGATCGGCGGTTATGACCTCGTTGTTGACGAAGGTACAGCCAAAGAAGTGCGCCATGGCTATTTCGTTCAGATATCGAGCGACATCGTGGGTGCGCTTCCTGAAATCTACACTCTTACAGCCGACGGCTCTACCGTCGATGAAAACTCTTCGGCTGTAAGCATCGCACTGACTGACACTCCGACTCTCGGCTATACCGGCCGTGATGCCGATGGTGTGGCTTCCCGTGCTATCAAGCTGAACAACGGTCACATCGGTGGCTCCAACAGTCAGTTCGGAATTCAGGCAAGGCAGTCGTTCACCATTGCCGGATGGTTTAAATTCGACGAATTCCCCGCCGACAAGGGATGGTCTCTCATGAACATCACCAATAAGAACGGAGCATGGCCCAACTCGAACTGGGGATGGTGCTGGAGCTCTGTTGACAAAGACGGTAATATCAGCTTTAAATTCCGTGGAAATGAAACCGACAGCAGTTCTCCGGGTGAACATCAGTACACCTTCCCGAAAACTAAATTATCGCCGGGAGCATGGACTCATCTCGCATTTGTTTGCGAATATGCTACTCAAGGATTCCGTTTCATTCTGTATGTCAATGGTGTTGCACAAGAGTCAAATTGGGTTGAATACCAGACATGGAATAGCGGAACTCTGAAATCAAGCGGTAAGAACGATGAATTCTGTGCCGGACGTACATATGCGATTGCCAGCACCGACGACCTGATTCTTGGCGGTGTGCTCTATCAGGAATCTGCTGTTGACGGTATCATCGACGATATGCAGATCTGGACCAAGGCTCTTACAGCCGACGAAGTGAAGGTAGCGATGAATGAAGTGAACAGAAACAACGTTCCTTCCGGACTTCTTGCTTACTGGGACTTCGAGGACGATGCTGACCCCAACACATACATGTTCAAGTCAGTCGGCGAAAACAAGACAATCGACGGCTACAACTTCGATCTTGAAAGTGTTCAGAATGGTGGTGAGGGCCAGATGCAGAAAGTTCCCAGACCTCCCTTCTATATCTCCGGTTCGCCGTTCATCTCCGGTTCTGCCTTCCAGGTTGTTACTGAACCTTCGTGGAAGTCTACCGACCGTATGGCCGAATTTACCGGCAAGGATGTCGAAGGTGCAGCCAACAAGGGTGTGGCCGGAGCAGCTTCGGTCAAGTTCTCGAAGAATGGCGACCACACAGTCACACTGACACTTGCCAACACTTATGGTTCAGACTCACGCGACTATCCTGTATTCAAGGTCGACGGCGAGGCTGCGATAGGCGACGTGGTTGCTGACGGCAGTGAAGTTTCGGCCTACACGGTCGACGATGTCCTCTTCGTTGAGTTCGCACAGGACGGTGCATATAAGGTTGAAGTGTTCAACACGGCAGGTATGCTCGTAGGCAACGCTGATCTTGACGCGGTTGCCGGCCAGAATGCCCGCGTGACGCTTGGCGCAGCCGGAATCTACCTCGTTCGTGTTACCTGCAACGGTCAGGAACTCCGCACAATCAAGGTGATCCGCAAGTAAGATCCGGGAAGAGATAACCGGCAGTCCGGTTTCTCGATCAAATATTCATAACAGGCCTCCGGCATCGTGCCGGGGGCCTTTCATGTGAGGATAAAAATGTAGTTGGAATGAATGGTTTTATTCGAGGTTGTCCCGCACAGTGTCAAGGAACCGTTTCATGGCCTTTGCATCTCTGTCGGTCACTATCTGTTGGAGCTCGTCGAGTTTATCCCGTATGAGTCGGAGCTGACGTGGGGTGTTGGGATTGAAAAGGATCTCCGATAGCAGATAGTCGTCTTCCGACATCAGGCCGCGGGCAATGGCCAGATGGCGTTTGAACGTGGTTCCCGGTGCGTCCTGATGTTTCATTACGGATCCGAAAACAAGTGTCGAAGCGAATGGGATTGACAGCGAGTAGGCGATTGTCAGGTCATGTTCGTCGAATGTGTAGTCGACAATGTTGAGATGCAGCGAACTGTATATTTGCCTGAAGAAATCGCGGCCGCTGTCGCTGCCTTCCGAAATGATTATTGCATTTTCATCGGCAAGGTTGGATAGTGATGCGAAAGTCGGCCCGAACATCGGATGGGTAGATACGAAAGGATGGCCGCATGTGGCGTAAAACTCCGGCAGGCCGGTCTTTACAGAAGCAATGTCAGAAAGGATGCATTCTTTCGGAATGTGAGGAAGAATGTGGTTGAACGCAACAATCGTGTTTTTGACTGTCACGGCGTTGAGAACCATTTCGGGCTCGAATTCTTCAACTTCCGTCAGATCGGAAAACCGGAGAACTCCGTAAGTGAATCTAAGCCGGGTCGGATCGGTGTCAAATACTGCGACTTCATTGTCGGGTTGAAGAAGATCGCTGAAGAATGTGCCCATCTTGCCGGCACCCATAATAAGAATTTTCATAGCTTAGTGGCGGTGATATGATGGGTTATGGCCGCGAGTCACGGTCGTTGATGATCTCGATCTGCTGTCGCACGGATTCGTCGTGGATGGCCAGCAGGACGGTGCGCAGGAACTCGGCACCCATGCCCATTTCTTCGCCTAATTTCACTCGGGAACGGATGACATCGTTATAGCGTCCGGCCTGAATGACAGACATGCGGTGTTCCCGCTTATAGCGTCCGATTTCTCGGCAGACAGCCATTCGTTTGGACAGGATTTCGAGCAGGTCGTTGTCGATTCCGTCTATTTTCTGGCGAAGGAGCTGCAGACTTTCTGTCGATTGGCGGGAGTTGCGCACAACGAGTGTTCCCAGAATGAAATTGAGAATTTCGGGGGTGATCTGCTGTGCGGCGTCGCTCCATGCGCAGTCTGGATCGCAATGTGTTTCGACGATAAGGCCATTGAATCCCATGTCCATGGCTTGTTGCGAGAGTGGCGCGATCAGTTCGCGTTTCCCTCCGATATGCGACGGGTCGCAGATGATCGGAAGCGATGGGTAACGAAGACGCAGCTCAATGGGAATGTGCCATTCGGGCATGTTGCGGTAGAGGTGTTTGCCATAGGTCGAAAATCCGCGATGGATTGCGCCGAGCCGGCGGATGCCGGCGTTGTAAATGCGTTGCAGTGCCCCTATCCATAGCTCGAGGTCGGGATTGACCGGATTTTTGACAAGGACAGCCACATCGGCATTGAGTTCGGCCAAAGTGTCGGCGATTTCCTGCACTGCAAACGGATTGGCCGAAGTGCGTGCGCCAAGCCAAAGCAGGTCTATGCCGGCCTCAATGGCTTCAATGACATGCGATCGGTTTGCGACTTCTGTCGCTACGAGCATTCCGGTTTCCGACTTTACTTCGCGAAGCCATTCAAGGCCTTCGCGTCCAATGCCTTCGAAGCCTCCCGGTTTGGTGCGTGGCTTCCAGATTCCGGCACGGAAAACCTTTATGCCGTTTGCGGCAAGCTCGCGCGCTGTGGCAAGAACCTGTTCGCGTGTTTCTGCGCTACAGGGACCGGCAATTATGATCGGCGATGCCGGAGATCCTTCCGACAGAAACAGATTGGGATTTATGTCGTTCATATATTATTATTGTTGTTGTTATGCGGCCTTTTGAATTTCTTGATGCGTGAGAGCGCGCGTTGCAGATTCTGTTCAGTCGCGCATAGGGACAGACGGATATACCGTGAGCCGTTGGCCCCGAAAATAAATCCTGGTGCGATGAAAACTTTTGCCTCGTAAAGAAGCCGGTCGGCAAGCGTCTCACTGCTTGGTTCGTCGTCAGGGATGCGACCCCAGAGAAACATTCCGGTCTGAGATTGACTGAACCGGCATCCGAGCTCAGTCATGATCTCCTCTGCAATGACGCGCCGGCGTCGATATTCCATGTTCAGCTCATCAAACCATTCTTCGCCAAGCGCGAGAGCTTTTGCAGCGGCAAGCATCACCGGCCGGAATTGACCGGAGTCTACATTTGATTTGACTTTCATTATCCAACTGATGAATTCGTGGTTGGAGGCGAGCATGGCCACGCGCCATCCGGCCATATTGTGGCTTTTGCTCAGTGAGTTAAGCTCGATTGCGATTTCTTTAGCCCCCTCGATCTGAATAATGCTGTGGCGTTTCCCGTTGTTGAGGATGAAGCTGTAGGGGTTGTCGTGGGCAATGACGATTCCGTGGCGTTGTCCGAATTCAATAAGTTTTCTGAACAATTCCGGATCAGCGGCGCGTCCGGTCGGCATATGGGGATAATTGACCCACATAAGTTTGACGTTGCCGAGGGGAAGGCGTTCGAGCGCATCGAAATCAGGCAGCCATCCGTTTTCTTCTGTCAGATCATAGGTTATCACTTTGGCGCCTATGAGCCGGGCCGATGAAGCGTAGGTCGGATAGCCGGGATCCGGCACCAGAACGCCATCGCCCGGATTGAGAAAGGTAAGGCCTACATGTGTGATTCCCTCTTTCGAGCCGATCAGAGGAAGAATCTCGCTGTCGGGGTCGAGCCTGACTCCATAGCAACGTCTATACCAGTCGCTGAATGCCTTGCGCAACTCCGGGAGTCCGTTGGAAACCTGATAGGAGTGGGCGTTCGGGCGGCTGGCTTCGTTGCAAAGTGTGGCAATGACGTCGGAGTGAGGCGGCCGGTCAGGGCCTCCGATCCCGAGAGAGACAATGTCGTGGCCTTCAGCATTAAGACGGGCGACTTCACGCAAACGGCGCGAAAAATAATACTCGCAGATTGTTTCGAGGCGGTCGGCCGGATTTATTTTCCTGCCGCAGTCTCTCAGGAGAGATGTTTCAGTACTCATTTGTGCATTGTCGGTATTCACCGAGTGTTTTGAAATCGGAGAGAAGCGGTCGTACAGCTTCGATCGCTTTAAGATAGCGCGCATAGCTGTCGAAAGTGACATCGAGATAGAAACGGTATTCCCATTCCCGTCCGATTATCGGCATGGATTGTATTTTGGAGAGATTAATGTCGTAGAATGAAAGAATGGTGAGGATCTTGGAAAGAGCTCCCTGCGTGTGGGGGAGAGTGAAAACGACCGAGGCTTTGTCGAGCAACTCGTCGCGGGGTTTAAGTTCTGACGCCACAAGCGGGTCGGCAAGAATAAGGAAGCGTGTGAAGTTGCGCTTGTTTGTCTCGATGTTTTCTTTCAGTATTTCAAGTCCATAGAGCTGCGCGGCATACCTTCCGCAGACAGCCGCGATTCCGGCAAGTTTCTCTTCGGCGATTGTGCGGGCGCTTCCGGCTGTGTCGAAACTCTCAATCATTCTCATCGATGGGAAATGTCTGAGAAACTGTTCGCACTGCATCAATGCCATAGGATGGGATCTGACTTCAGTTATGTCATCGATCGACTGGCCGGGCAGGGCTGCAAGCATATGGGATATCCGCATCTTGTGTTCGCCGACAATCGTCAACTGGCTTTTGCGCAGCAGTTCGTGGTTCTGGAGCAATGCTCCGGCAATGGTGTTCTCGATAGCCATGATGCCGATAAGCGAAGGATCGCAATCGAGCCGCTCCATCATTTCAACGAAAGAATCACATGGAAGGGTGGTGATTGTGTCGTCGGGATGATGGAGTGAAAAATATTGCCTGGCTGCCGCATCATGATAGCAGCCGGCAATACCCTGTATGGCTATGTTGCGTGATGTCATTGCTGGATAGTGGCGTTGATGGCCTCCACTGCCTCGGCAGGGGTGAGCAGGGACTGCTCTCCGGTTGACATGTTTTTCAAAGTCAGTTTTCCTTCAGCCATTTCGTTTTCACCGACAATTGCAACAAACGGAATGCCGAGCGCGTCGGCACGACCCATCTGTTTTTTCATTTTTGCCTTGTCGGGGAATATCTCGCCTTTGATTCCAGCCATTCTCATCTCTTTAAGCATCTTCATCGAAGCCATTGCTTCAGCCTCGCCGAAGTTGACAAACATAACCTGAGTCGAGAAGGCCGCTTCGGCCGGATAGAGATCGAGCGCATTCAGAACGTCATATATGCGGTCGGCGCCGAATGAGATCCCGACTCCCGACAGCCCGGGCATTCCGAAAACGCCGGTCAGATTGTCGTAGCGTCCGCCGCCGGTAATGCTTCCGATGGCAACATCAAGGGCTTTGACCTCGATGATGGTCCCTGTGTAGTAGTTGAGCCCGCGTGCAAGTGAAACATCGAGCTCGAGAACTGCATTCAGGCCGAGAGCGGTAACCCCGTCGATCACTTCGCGAAGCTCACGGATTCCGAGCAGTCCGGTTTCACTCCCGGAAAGAACCTCTTCCAGTTTTGTCAGACGCTCTTCGGTCGAGCCGGATATTGACAGAATCGGCTGAATTCTTGAAACAGCATCTTCGCTGAGTCCGCGCTCGCGCAGTTCTTCGTTTACCTTTTCAAGGCCGATCTTATCGATTTTATCAATTGCCACAGTTATGTCGGTCAGTTTTTCCGGAGCGCCGATCAGCTCGGCTATTCCGGAGAGCACCTTTCGGTTGTTGAGTTTGATCGCGATATTGATGCGCAGACGGCGGAATACTTCGTCGACAAGCTGGATGAGTTCGATCTCATTGATCAGCGAGTCGGAGCCGACCACATCGGCGTCGCACTGATAAAATTCTCTGTAACGGCCTTTCTGCGGGCGGTCGGCTCGCCAGACCGGTTGGATCTGAAAGCGTTTGAAAGGCATTTGCAGCTCGTTGCGATGCTGGACCACGAAGCGTGCGAACGGAACAGTCAGGTCGTAACGCAGTCCTTTTTCGGAAATTTTTGAAGTTATTCGCAACGAATCGGGATTTTCAAGCATTCCGGCGTCGACGTTTTTCATGAAATCGCCTGAGTTGAGAATCTTGAAAAGAAGTTTGTCGCCTTCCTCTCCATACTTGCCCATCAGGGTCGAGAGGTTTTCCATTGCGGGAGTTTCGATCTGGCTATAGCCATAAAGAGCGAAAACCGAACGGATTGTTGAGAATATATAGTTTCGGCGAGCCATTTCGATTGGACCGAAATCGCGGGTGCCTTTAGGAATAGATGGCTTCATGTCAAATTGGTGTTACTACGTGATCAAATTTAATAGCGAAATGCAAAATTACTAAAATATGGTGTCTTTTTTGTCCGATGAACTAAAAAATGGAGATGAAAAAATGAAAAAAACGTGAAAAAAAATAAGATTTTTGCATAACTGCATAAATATGCTGAAATAATGTAGTAACTTTGCTGCCGAAAAAAGAACCTCGGACATGACCGGATTCTTTGGTTACGGTCAGTTTGTGTTCGGTTGCCTCACAATTACTGTAGACGAACGGCCGTAGCTGAAATTCAACAGAAATAACTCAGATTAATTACCAAGCAATTTTTTAGTTCGATGAATGCGGACACTATAAAAGTGGAGTTTGCGCGTGACGAGCATGCGCGGTTTGCTGAACGCATCTGTAATCTCATATATGAATCGGCGTTGCAGCGAGGAACCGGGATAGCACGTCGGTCAACCGATTACATCACATCGAAAATCACAGGCGGCAAGGCTGTTGTGGCTCTTGATGGCGAGGAACTTATCGGCTTCAGCTACATTGAGTGCTGGGGTCATGGCGACTTTGTGGCGACTTCTGGACTTATTGTTGATCCGGCCTACCGTCATCTTGGTCTGGCTGGAAGAATCAAGGAAAAAACATTCGAACTTGCCAGAGCCCGTTTCCCGTATGCCAAAATCTTCAGTATAACCACGTCGCTTCCGGTTATGAAGCTAAACTCCAGAATGGGGTATAAACCGGTCACTTTCTCGGAGCTTACCGACGATGAAGAATTCTGGCAAGGCTGCAAGGGGTGTGTCAATTATGACATCCTTCAGCGCAACAACAGGCGTATGTGTCTATGCACGGGAATGCTTTTTGACCCCAAACAGCCTCTGCCGTCAAACACTGCGGCTACCCCTTACATGATGCTGATCCGGAACAAGATTAAAAAACTGTTCAGTATCAAGTGATTCGTATGTGTTCATGGCGGGCTGATTCCCGTTTGTCCCGGTTTGAACTAATTTGAAAAAAACAAGAAATCGCAAAACATATACCTCACTCACTCAATTTTATGGAAAAGAAAAAGAAAGTGGTGCTTGCCTTCAGTGGCGGCCTTGACACATCATTCTGCGCAAAATATCTCTCTGCCGACCTTGGTTATGAAGTCCATACGGCTATTGCCAATACCGGTGGATTCTCTCAGGAGGAGCTGTCGAACATCGAAAAGCGCGCGCTTGCTCTCGGAGCGGTCAGCCATGCCTCGCTTGATGTTACTAAAGATTACTATGACAAGAGCATCCGCTATATGATTGCCGGCAACGTCCTGCGTAACGGGACATATCCCATATCGGTTTCGTCCGAGCGGATTTTTCAGGCGATCGCCATTATTGAGTATGCGAAAAAAATCGGAGCGGATGCAGTTGCACACGGTTCGACAGGGGCAGGAAACGATCAGGTGAGATTTGATCTGACATTTCAGATTCTTGCACCAGAAATCGAGATCATCACTCCGACCCGCGACATGACACTGACCCGCGAATATGAAATCGATTATCTTAAGAGTCATGGCTTTGAAGCCGATTTCAAGAAGCTGGAATATTCGATCAACAAGGGGTTGTGGGGGACAAGTATCGGAGGAAAGGAGACCCTCAGGTCAGAGCAGACGCTCCCCGAAGAGGCTTACCCCAGCCAGGTGACCGTTACTGAACCTGAAAAACTTACAATCCGCTTTGAGAAAGGTGAGCCTGTTGCTGTAAACGGAGTCGAGATAGCCGATCGCATCGAAGCGATACGCACCATTGAAGAGATCGGAGCTAAATTCGGTATCGGCCGCGACATGCATATTGGCGACACGATTATTGGCATCAAGGGGCGTGTAGGCTTTGAGGCTGCTGCTCCGATACTTATCATAGCCGCTCATAAGATGCTTGAAAAGCATACCCTTACGAAATGGCAGCTTTACTGGAAGGATCAGATCGGCACTTGGTATGGCATGTTCCTCCACGAAGCCCAATATCTTGACCCTGTCATGCGCGATATGGAGAAATTCCTCGAAAGCACTCAGGCTCATGTTGACGGCACTGTCGAACTTGAACTGCGTCCCTATTGTTTCACTCTTGTAGGTGTTGATTCTCCCTATGATTTGATGAAGACCGACTTCGGCGAGTACGGCGAGGTCAATAAGGCGTGGAGCGCCGATGATGTCAAAGGGTTTACGACTATCATGGGCAATCCGATGAAGATTTATTATAATGTGACCCAACGTGCAGAATCGAAAAAAAATGATTAAAGTTGGAATTATAGGAGGTGCCGGTTATACTGCCGGCGAGCTTATCCGACTGCTTCTGAATCATCCGGAGGTCGAGATTTCATTCGTGCATTCAACCAGCAATGCAGGCAACGCTCTGACCGATGTTCACGAGGGACTGGTCGGAGAGACTGGATTGCACTTCTCCGATTCGTATGACCTTAATGCTGTCGATTGCCTTTTTATGTGTTCGGGTCACGGTGCGAGCCGGAAATTCTGGGATGAAAACGAGCGTCCGGAGTCTTTAAAAGTCATTGATCTTGCTCAGGATTTCCGCGATGAGAGTTGCGGTTACGTCTATGGACTGCCGGAGATTAATCGTGACCGCATTTCGGAAGCTGCTCTTGTGGCTAATCCGGGCTGCTTCGCTACCGCCATTCAGGTCGCTCTGATGCCTCTCGCTGCAACCGGAAATCTGAAATCTGATATCCACATCACGGGCATCACCGGCTCTACCGGAGCAGGTGTAAAGCCGGGCGCGACTACGCATTTCAGCTGGCGTCATGCAAACATGTCTGTCTACAAGGCGTTTAATCATCAACACCTAATGGAAATAAGGCAAACGCTTAAAAATCTTATGCCGGACTTTGATGCTGAACTCGAATTTATCCCGATGAGAGGTGATTTCGCGCGTGGAATTTTCATCACGGCCTATCTGAAATCGGATCTGACAGAAGATGAAGCTGTCAGGATTTATGAGAACTATTATCGAGAGGCTGCATTTACATTCATTGCTTCGAAAACACTTGATCTCAAGCAGGTGGTAAACACAAACAAGGCAGTCGTGAAAGTTGAGAAGCATGGCGACAAACTGCTTGTGATGAGCGCGATCGACAATCTTCTCAAAGGCGCGTCCGGACAAGCGGTGCAGAATATGAACCTAATGTTCGGTTTAGACGAGAAATGTGCATTGCGGCTTAAGGCCTCTGCATTTTAATGTTCGCTACGCGGTAAGCTAAACTATACTGAAAATGGAACTATTCGATGTTTATTCGCTCTATGAGATAGAGCCCGTCAAAGGGGAGGGCAGCTATGTTTTCACGGCCGATGGAGTCCGCTATCTTGACCTTTATGGCGGGCATGCGGTGATTTCTATCGGACATGCACACCCCCGTTATGTTGAGGCTGTCAGCAAACAGGTTGCTGCGCTCGGCTTTTACTCCAACTCCGTTGAGAATTCTCTGCAGCTGCGTCTTGCTGACAGACTCGGAAAGATGTCGGGCTATGAGGACTATAGACTGTTTCTATGCAATTCGGGAGCTGAAGCGAATGAAAATGCGATGAAGCTCGCATCGTTTGCAACGGGCCGAAAACGCATTCTCGCTTTCAGCAATGCGTTTCACGGCCGCACTTCGGGTGCGGTAGCTGCGACCGACAACCCTAAGATCGTTGCTCCATTTAATGAGACGGACAATGTGGTCTTCGTGCCATTCAATAATGCGGAAGCCGCTGGCAAACTGCTTGAAAGCGGAGAATTTGCTGCCATAATTGTCGAGGGCATCCAGGGTGTGGCCGGCATACGTGTGCCGTCAGAAGAGTTCATGCAGAGTTTGAGGCAGAAGGCAACAGAAACCGGAACACTTCTCATTCTCGATGAGATTCAGAGTGGTTATGGTCGCACTGGCCGATTTTTTGCTCATCAACATTATGGCATCAAGCCTGATATCATTACGTGTGCGAAAGGCATTGCCAACGGCTTTCCTATGGGGGCGGTGTTGATAGCGCCCTCGATCGAGGCCAGAAAAGGAATGCTTGGAACGACTTTCGGCGGCAATCATCTTGCATGCGCGGCTGCGTTGGCAGTGCTTGACGTGATCGAGTCTGAAAATCTGATTGAAAATGCAGCTTCGGTCGGTCGCTATCTGATCGAAAATCTCAAGGAAATTCCCGGTTTAAAGGATGTTCGCGGAAAGGGTCTGATGATCGGTTTCGATGTAGACGGATTCGGATCGGCAATGCGTCGCCGGCTGCTTTACGAAAAGCACATATTCACCGGGGGCGCAGGTGAGTCGACAGTCCGCTTGTTGCCGGCCCTTGGTTTGAGCAAAGATCAAGCGGACGTGTTTTTAAATGCTATAAAACAACTTGTTGACCAAAACGCTTAATA